>DASXRT010000148.1:0-7664 GCA_036506455.1 Thermoanaerobaculia bacterium | reverse complement strand
CATGGCCGCGACGATGTATTTCCCTTCGAACGCTTCGACTGCCTGCTCCAGGGTGATGCCGTTTCCGATCAACTCGCGAATGATTGCATTCAGACGGTCGTCGATACTCACCATTCGATCCAACCTCGGTAGTTTTTCCTGACGCGTTTTGGAAGAGGCGCCGATTCTACTACTGCTCATCGACGCGTCATCAAGAAAATTTTCGCGCTCGTTTTCGCTTGACAAATCTATTCAGTTGAAGTGAAGCGGCAGTGATGATGGTCACGATCGTGCCGAGCGCGAGAGATCGCGATCGATACTGCCAGACGATCTCATGATGACCCTTCGCGACCTCGACAGCACGAAAAACTCCGGCGCCGAGAAGTTTGTCGCGCTCCACTCCATCGACGAAGACGCGCCAGGCCGGCGCGTCCTGCTGCGTCAGCAGTACGACGCCGTCCGTCGGTGCTTCGACGAGCACGCGCGCGTGCCGCGCATCCACCGCCGCCCATGCTGCGGAGAGGACGAGAGGCACAGCAGCGGCGAATTTTGGATTCACCGGAGGCCAGACGAAGAGCGCGGCGCGATCCGTGTGCTCGATCGTCTCGGATAGCGCTTCATCGGGCGAAGAATAGGAGACGACGCGGCTCCAGAACGTCGCCATCGGCGGAACGCCGGCGTTGAAATACACGGTGACCGGTCCGACAGACGCCACCGCGCGCATCGGCAGAGGCCGATCCGACAGAATGAAGCCGGCGCCGATCACATCGAGCAGCTCGCGGCGCCCTCTGGCGATGGCCGCATCGTGCAATCGGAAGTACCGCTCGCTCGCCAGCGGTGCAGCCGTTCCGGCATCGAATCGGCGCTGATAGAGATTCAGATATCCGGCCAGCCACGCCGATCGATTCGTGATGGGCTTGCTGTTCATTCGCAGAATCTTTGCCACGCGACCGATCGAAAGCGGATACGGCACGCGGTCGGTGTTGAAGGGAGCGACCTCGAGCAGACCGCGCTCCCTCGGGAGAAGATCGGCCACGATGATGAGCACGAGGATCAAATCGACCCATCGTCGATCCGGTCGCACGCGATTCCAGCCGATTGCCGCGAGCGCGGCGATGGCCAGCGCACCGAATGGCACCACGCGTGACGGATAGCGGAAGAGCGTCAGCGGCAACTTCGCGAAGATCGATGGTCCCGCGGCGACGATGATCGACGCCGCAAGGAGAGCAAGGCAGAGAATGGTCATTCGTCGGTTGTCCCTTGACGGCCGCCACATGACTCCGATGATCGCGAGCAACACTGCTGGAATCCCGATGTAGATCACAGCGATGAAGTGCTGCGAAAGATTTGGATCGAGTGCGCCTTTCGTGAAGTGCGGCGGGATCACGATGCGCAGCCAGTCGCTGATCGGCATCGATTCCCGGAAGATCTGCTCCGGTGCGAGCCGCGCCGCGCGGTCGCTGCCGCGCAGCATCTCCAGAAACGGCAGGAGTTGAATCGCGGAAAGGCCGAACGCGCCGGCGCCGGCGATGAGAATCGATCGAAGATCGCGAACGACGATGACGTACAGCACCGCCGCGATCGCGGCGAAGAATGGTTCGCCCGCCAGAAATGTCAGCGCCAGAACGAGCGCGGCGATCTCCGGCGCTGCACGGCTGGCCGCACACCAGATGACCAGGGGCACCCAGGCGAAGGTGGCCAGATTGTTCGAGACGTCGAGGAGCGACATCGTCGGCCCGCAGAACGTCACGATCGCCGCACCGACGAGCGCCGCGCCCGGAGACGTCGCGCGTGCGAACAGCAGATACGCGCCCCATCCGAGAATCAAAAGATGAAACGCGAGATAAAGCATGTAGGCGGTATCGAACGGCAGGATCGCGAACAGCCACGTCGGCGGATAGAACACGCCGGTCTGCGGATTCGACAGCCACGGCTCTCCCGACGCGCTGTACGGGTTCCAGTACGGGAGCAACAGCGAGCGGATGTGAATCGTGGTGTAGTAGCGCAGCGGCTGGAAGTAGTCGCTGTGATCGCGGAAGGTGAACACCTGTCGCTGCAGAAGGGGCGCTGCGAAGAGAATGGTGACGAGCAGCGTCAACAGCGCCAGCGCAAAGCGGTGGCGCCGCCATCCTTCACCCGATGTCATCGCGGTTTCTGCGTGCAGAAATCGCTGACGATTCTTCGCGTGAGGCGTACACCCTCGACGAAGAATCTCGCGCGGATGCGTTCGTCGTTCGCGTGGACCGTGTCAGCGTCGTAGTAGTTGACCTTGAATGGCGCGATGCCGTAGGCCACGACGCCGCGCGCTCGGAAGAATCGGCTGTCGGATGTCCCGCCTCCGACGATCGGCGCGGCCAGCGATCCCGGTTCGGCGCTCGTGAACGCCCTGGCCAGCGTGCGGAAGAGCTCCGTGTCCGCTGGACTCTCCGGCACCGGCTCACCGGCCAGAAGCACTTCGACTTCGGCGTTCTTGCCGACGGCCTCCTTCACGCGGCCGATCATCGCTTCGGTCGTCGATCCCGGCAGCAGCCGGATGTCGACATCACCCATCGCGTTCGCCGGAATCGCATTCACCGCGATTCCGCCGGAGATGTGCGTGAGCGCGACGGTGTCGCGCAGCAGCGATCGGTACCCGGGCGTCAGCACCTTTTCAATGCGCTTGATGTCGAGCGGCTCGGCGATCGTGCGCAGGAGCTCGCTGCGCGGGTCCGAACGCGCCTTCCCCGCTTCATGGAAGAAGCGCGCGACTTCCGGTGTGAGCCGGTACGGCGTTTCGATTTTCAACACGCCGTCGAGCCCGCGCACGAGCTTCGCCACCGTTCCGCCATCTTCCGGCGGGCCCGCGCTATGCCCGGCCGCTCCCTTCGCGTGCACGCGCAGAAATAGAGGAACTTTCTGTTGCGTCTCGATACCCCAGAACGTCACCTTGTCGACGATGGTCTCGTTGTATCCGCCTTCGTTGAGCACGAAGCCGACGTTTTCGAAGAGCTCCGGATTTTTCTCCAGCAGCTCCTTGCAGCCATGCAGACCTCCGAGCTCTTCATCCGCGACGGCGAGATAGACGATGTCGCGCGTGAGAGGCACATTGCGCCGTTTCAGCTCGATCATCGCCATCAGTTCGGCGATGCCGAGAGATTTGATGTCCAGAGCGCCGCGGCCCCAGATGTAGCCATTGGATTGCATTCCGGAGAACGGCGGCTTCGTCCACTCCGCGACGACCGGCGGAACGACATCGATGTGATGCAGAAGAAGCAGCGCCCTCTCTCGATTGCCGGAGCGGAGCCGCGCGTACAGCGACTGTCGTTTCGGATCCGCTCCGACGAGCTGTGCGGCGATTCCTTCCTTGGCGAGGAGTTGCTGCAGAAACTTCGCGCCTTCCGTTTCATTGCCGGGCGGATTCGATGTATCGATGCGGATGTATCCGACGAGCGCATCGATGGCCTGCTGATCCATCGGGTCCGCCGGCACTCCCTCGGCCTTGCGGCATTGGAGGGAGAGGATCACGACGCACGTGACGGCGGCGAGGAAGATGGCGACACGCTTGGACATGCGGCGTGCGAAGTATAGAGCCTTGGAGTGCGGCGGCTTGCCGCCGCCTTAGCCTTTGATCACACCGATCGGCACAAACCGGGCAACCTTCCTCGCAATCCCTGCCGTCGCGACGACACCGATCACCTCATCGATGTCCTTGTACGCTTCCGGCGCTTCTTCCACGAGACCCTTCGAGGATCCGGCTTCGGCGACGATTCCCATTTTCTGGAGACGCTCGCGCAACTCGTTCGCATTGATCTCCGATCGCGCTTTCGTGCGCGACATCACTCGTCCGGCGCCATGGCACGTCGACCCGAACGTGTCGCTCATCGCTCTCTGCTCGCCGACGAGAAGGTACGACGCGGTGCCCATGCTGCCGGGAATGAGGACAGGCTGTCCCGGAAACGCGCGTGTTGCGCCTTTGCGATGGACCACCACTTCGCCGACGTCGGGATACTTCTCGAGCTTGGCGACGTTGTGCGCGACGTCGTAGACGATCTCGATCGCGTCAGCCGGCAGTTCATGCTTCCAGGCGTGGCGAATTTCGGCGGTGATGAGCTGGCGATTGGCGAACGCGAAGTTCGCCGCGGCCGCCATCGCGCCGAAGTAGCGCTGGCCTTCGCTCGAACGAAAGGGCGCGCAGGCCAGCTCGCGGTCGGGAACGTTGATGCCGTGCTTCGCCATCGCCTTCGTCATCAGGCGGAGATAATCGGTCGCGACCTGATGTCCAAGGCCGCGCGATCCGGTGTGGATCTGAACGACGATCCCGTCGCGTTCGATCCCGAATCGACGCGCCTCATCGACGTCGTAGACCGCGTCGACGCGATCGATCTCGACGAAGTGATTGCCGGAGCCGATCGTTCCGAGCTGATCGTGACCGCGCTGGCGGGCATCCTCCGACACGAGCTTTGCGTCCGCGCCCGGAAGGCTCCCGCGCGATTCGATGCGTTCGAGATCGCCACGATCGCCGTAGCCCATCTCCACAGCGCGCGCTGCCCCGTCGCGCAGGACGCGCTCGAGGTCTTCGCCTTTCAACTTGACGCTGCCGCCGCGGCCGACGCCTGACGGCACCTCGCGCGCGATCGAATGCGTGAGCTTCGGCAGGATCGGCTGCAACTCGCTGAACGTCGACTGAGAGCGCAGCAGCCGAACGCCGCAATTGATGTCATAGCCGATGCCGCCCGGCGAGATCACGCCGTGATCGGAATCGACCGCGGCGACGCCGCCGATCGGAAAACCATAGCCCTCGTGCACGTCCGGCATCGCGATCGCGTACTTGCGAATGCCGGGCAGCGTGGTCACATTCACGAGCTGCTCGATGGAGCGATCGCGCATGATCGAGTCGAGCATTTTTTCGGTCGCGTACACACGAGCCGGCACGCGCATGTCCGCGCGATACGCGCGCGGAATCTCCCAGATCACGTCCGCGATTCGTTGAAAGGTTCGTTTCTCCATCTCAAATGTCAAAAACCAGCATCGTCTCCCAGGCACCGTCAACGAGCCGCACATCCGCCTCGTGATAGGTCACGGCCTTGATGTCTTGCTCGAATCGCGCCGGGGCGCGGCCGGTCACGATGGCCGCGATCTCCGTCGCGGTGAGCGACTCGAAGGAGACTTCGTCGAACAGCGCCCGATCGATATGCGCGCGGCTCAAGACCTCGCTGAGGAAATCGACGAGAAGCGCCGTGCGGTCGACCGAGTCGAAGGCGATGCGCCTGCTGACGATCTCATCGCCGGCTCGAGCCTGCATGATCGCGAACATGCCGCGCATGGCATCGCGAAAGAGATCTTCGATGGATGGCGCGCGCACACACAGACGGACGTCGGCCGTGTGCTGCACGATCTCGAACACGCGCTAGGCCGGCTGCGGAATCGTGAGCTGCACGGCCGGCTCTTCCTCCGGCTCCGCTTTGAACTCTTCGAAGCAGGCGCGGCACCGTGCCTCGTACGATGAATCGCCGACTTCCACCTGCGCCTCGCCGCCGGAGACACGCTGCGAGTAGTGCGCCACGCCACGACAACGCACGCACACCGCATGCATCTTCGACACTTCTTCGGCCACCGCCAGGAGCGCCGGCATCGGACCGAAGGGGCGGCGTTTGAAATCCTGATCGAGCCCCGCGGCGACGACGCGGATCCCGGCATCGGCGAGCTGCATGCAGACATCGACGATCCCCGCATCGAAGAACTGCACCTCGTCGATCCCGACGACCTGCACACCGATCTCGATCCGCGACATCAGCTCGGCGCTCGTGGCGACGGTGATCGCCTTCAGCCGCCGATCGTCGCGCGAAACGACTTCATCGGTGGCGAAGCGATCATCGATGATCGGCTTGAAGACCTGCACGCGTTGCCGCGCGATGACCGCCCGCCGCAGTCTGCGAATCAGCTCTTCCGATTTTCCGGAGAACATCCCTCCGGCAATGATTTCGATCCATCCGCCGCGATGACCGTCCAATTCGGACCTCCGACTGAGATTAGCAAAAGAATAGCAGAGGCCCCTCTGCTATCCTCGTCCCAGCAATTTGAAACAATCCCTCATTCCCCTTTTGCTCGGCCTCGCCGCCGCAGTCGCCAGTGCCCAGGAGGCGCCTCCACTACGCATCGGCAAAATCATCATCGAGACGGTCGACGTCTACTCGAATTCCGAGGCGCGGCATGGATTTTTTTATCGGGCGGCGGACAGGCTGCACATGGAGACGCGCTCGCATATCGTTCGCAAGTTCCTTCTCTTTCAGGAAGGCGATGTCTACCGCCCCGAGCGCCTGGAGGAGACCGAGCGCAATCTCCGCGCACAGCACTACCTCAAATCAGCGACCGTGACCGCGCTGCCGCCGCATGACGGCGTGGTCGATGTGATCGTGTCCACGCAGGACGCGTGGTCGATCGCGCCCGAGACGCAAGCCGGCAACAAAGGTGGCGCGAGCAACTACGGTGCGAGCATCAGCGAGTCGAACCTCTTCGGCTACGGCAAGGAAGCGGAAGTGAGCTGGACCAAAGACATCGATCGCACACGCGTCGGTCTGAAATATCAGGACCCGATGGTCTTCGACGGCTACTGGAACGCCTTCCTCGCCTACGGCCGGACATCGGACGGCAACGATCAGCGCATCACGCTCCGCCGGCCGTTCTATTCATTCTCCACACCCTGGTCGACGGAATTCAGCTTCACCGGATTCAGGCGCGATGACCGGCTGTACGACCAGGGACTCACAGCCGCGCGCTTCAGTCACGAGATGCGCCGCGCGGTGGGGAGCTGGGGATGGGCGATGGATCCGTCGGACACGACAGCGAACAGGATCATGACCGGCATTCGCTTCACTCGGGATCGTTTCGCGACACACGAAGCGTTCACGACGTTCACTCCCCCGCTCGATCGCGACTACCGCTACCTCTTCGCTCGCTTCGAGCATGCGGAGAACAATTTCGTGAAGTTGAACTTCATCAACAAAGACATCCGCTTCGAAGACTTCAACCTCGGCCGTCAGTACGCGGTCGAAGCGGCGGTGTCGCCGCGACTGGCCGGCGCGCCGGTGAACAGCGCGTCCGCGTGTCTCTCGTTCGCGGATGGCGTCGCCGCCGGCCCGACCGCGTTCATGCTCCACTCCGCATCGTTCGAGAGCCGATTCGATGGCGGCGTGCAGAATGCCATCTTCAGCGGCGGCATTTACGGAGTGAAGCGCACTGGCGATGAGCATCCATCGACATTCGTGGGCCGGATCGTGATCAACAACGCGTGGCGTCAGGATCGCGAAGATCAGTTCTTCGCCGACGGACTCAATGGACTTCGCGGATATCGCGCCCACAGCTTCGCCGGCTCCCGCTCCATCGTCATCAACGCCGAGCAACGCTTCTACCTCGGACGCGAGCTGCTGCAGCTCTACTCGCCAGGTGTCGTCGCATTCGCCGATGCCGGCAACGCGACCGATGGCAGCTTCGCCGATCTGATGAAGCTGAAGGCCGATGTCGGCGTCGGAATCCGAATCGGACTGCCGCGAACACCGAAGAATCTGTTCCGCCTCGATCTCGCCTATGCGCTCAACCGCGATCCGCGGGGCAAACGCGGACTCCTCGTTTCGTTCTCGAGCGGACAAGCCTTTTAGGTCGTGGGTCGTAGGTCGTCGGTCGTGGGGGCCTTATCGCCAAAACGCCCC
>DASXRT010000147.1:0-4292 GCA_036506455.1 Thermoanaerobaculia bacterium | reverse complement strand
CGCGACGCGGAGCCGCAACTTCCGCTGGAACGCGCGCGACGCGTTGCGCAAGAGCGCGGCGGCAGGATGCCGCGTCGTCGAGCTCACACCCGAGACTTTCTCTCCCGATGCTCTCGTGGAAACGTTCTTCGAGCTGCACTTTCAGCGCGTTCCCGACAGCGTGCTACGCCGGCCGCTGTACATGACCGTCATGAGAGAAGCGACGCCGCAACTGTTCCGGGAGCGGAAGATGCGCGCGTTCGCGGTGATGCAGGAGGAGCGCGTGATCGCGCTCGACCTCTGCACGACCGGCAACGACTCTCTCGGCCTCTGGAACGGCGGCTTCGACAACGGGTTCGGCGCGATCTCGCCCGGTCGCGTGCTGATGCACCATTGCGCACACGTGATCGCGGATGAAGGCATCGGCGAGTACGACCTGCTGCGCGGCGATCAGGACTACAAGCGCAAGTGGCGGACGGGCGTGCGGGGAACGTGGCGGTATACGAACCACTGAATTTCTACGCGTACCGGCACATTTGACGGCGCTGCGTTTCTGGTAGTCTCAATCGATCGCCATTCTTCGAACAACGTTGCTCGTCGTCTTGACGTGCTCCGCCGCCGCTTTCGCGCAGCAGCACATCGACTCGGTGTCTCCGGGGGAAGGCCCGATTGCCGGCGGCACGATCGTGACGTTGAAGGGCGGGAACTTTTCCGGCGTGACCGTACTGATCGACCGCGCGACGGTGAATCCTCTGTCGCTGTCCGATTCCGAGGTCCGGTTGCAGATGCCGAAGCACGACAACGGCTACGCGCTCATCCAGATCGGAACTGCGGCAACTGAGTTCCTCTACATTCCGCCGAAGCTCGAGGATCTTCCGCCCGGCTATATCACGACCGTGGCGGGTGCCGGCCCCTACCTTCGTGTCGAACAGCCCGCGAAGGATGCGGTGATCAGCGCGTGGGGTCTGGCCACAGCGCCGAATGGCGACATCTACTTCATGTTCACCGCGCGAGGCCTCGTCATGCGCGTGCGCGCTGACGGCATCCTGCAGCATGTCGCCGGAACTCTCGGCGCTGTCGATCCCGAGTTCCTCGGCGACGGCGGGCCGGCAAAGGATGCCTTCTTCTGGTTCCCGCGCAGCGTGGCACTCGACGGCGCGGGGAATCTGTACGTCGCCGACGCGGCGCACATCCGTATCCGGAAGATCGATGCGCTCACCGGCATCGTCACGACGATCGCGGGCAACGGGAAAGCCGGATTCTCGGGCGACGGCGGCCCCTCGACGGCGGCGCAGATCCTCGAGCCGACGCATCTGACTTGCACGCCGAATGGAACGGTCTACTTCCTCGATGGCAACGTGCGGGTGCGTCGAATCATGCCGGACGGAGTCATCAATACGGTAGCGGGCAACGGAACCGTCGGGGAGAGCGGAGACGGCGGACAGGCGATCAACGCTCAATTGAACGCGGCCATGCTCGACATGAGTGACCTGGCCGTCGATGGCGACGGCAATCTCTTCATTCTCGAGACCGACGGTCAGCGCGTGCGGAAGGTCGACGGAACGAGCGGAATCATCACGACATTCGCATCGCGAGATGGACGAGGCCAGCCGTTCAATCGGGCGCGCGGACTGGCGATCGATCCAGCCGGCAATGTCTACGTCGCTTCAATCTTCAGCCTCGACAAGTTCGATCGCAGCGGCCGCCTGGTGGAATCGTGGTTCAACAACCATGGATTCACCGAGGACGGAGCGATCGCGAAGCAGGCTTCGATCGGAAGTCCACAGGCGCTCGCGATCGCTGCGAACGGCGACATCATTTACTCCGATTCCTCGCCGACGCGTATCAGGAAGATCGACCTCGCCACCGGAAAGCTCGAAACACTCGCCGGGATCGCGCCGAAGACCATCGGCGTTCCCGGCTCGCCCCTCGGCGCGGTGTTCGTCTCGAATTGGGGAGACCTCGCCTTCCTGCCGAACGGAGATCTCGCTTTCGCCGACGGCAGCGCGAACTGGATCTTTCGAATCGACCTGCGCAACGGCACCATCAGCAACCTGGGCGGCAGCGGCTACTTTGGCCCCGGATACGAGGAAACACCGGCACTCGCCACCAACCTCGGCGCGCCCGTTGCGATCGAAGTCGACAGCGCCGGCACCCTGTACTTTGTCGACAAGGTCTCGGTTCGCTACATCGATTCGAACGGGATCGTTCATCGCGCCACCGGAGGACGTCCGGACTCGCAATGCGGATTCAGCGGCGACGGTGGGCCGGCCCGCGACGCGATGCTCTGTCAACCCGAGGACGTCGCGTTCGATCGCGCGGGCAATATGTTCATCGCCGATCCGAACAACAACCGCATCCGCCGCATCGATGCCGTTACATTGGTGATGACCACGGTCGCCGGCAGCGGACCGTCCAACGGATTCGAAGGCTATGGCCACGGATCGTCTTGCGGTGACGGAGGTCCGGCGACGAGCGCCTGTATGAATACGCCCATCGCGGTCGCGGTGCAGGACGACGGAACGCTTTACATCAACGCTTTCTACAACAACCCCAAGATCCGCAAGGTCACGCCGGACGGCATCATCACCAGCCTTCCGAACTGGCCGCTGTCGTTGAAGCTCATCGTCGGGCCGGGACAGAGCATTTTCGGACATGGCCTGACGCAGATTTATCGCGCCGACAACGATCGCATCCGCACGATCGCCGGCGGATCCGCACCCGGCTTCTCCGGCGATGGCGGCGCGGCGTCTCAAGCACGGATGGCGCCCGGCCTCGCCGAGCTGGCGCAGGGATTAGCGATCGACGCCGAGGGCAATCTGTTCTTTCACGATTCGGGCAATCGCCGCATCCGCGCGATTCGCTATGGGGCGGTTCTCGCTCCGACGGGCGCAAAGATCGAGGCGACGGCGACGGGGACGACGATCCGTGCCACCGTCTTCGACGCAAACAACAATACGGCGCCCGGGGTGCGCGTCGATTTCAGCTCGCCGGTGACTGGCCCGACATGCGCGCTCTCGAATCCGTTCGCGATCACCGATCCGAATGGCGTCGCGAGCGTGACGTGTATGCCGTCTTGCCTGGCGGGATCGTATAGCGTCAATGCCCGCCCGCTCACCGCGACGTCATCGGCGACCGTGACGATGACGAATCCCGGTTCTCCTTGTCGGCGTCGTTCCGCGCGTCATTGACGCTGGCGTATAGCTCGTTCCACATTTTCTCCGTGCGTCCGCTACACGGCCCTCGCAATCTCCCTCTCGTACTCCCGCACGTACCCCTGCGCCATGCGCAGATAGTGGTAGTCGCGCATCGCCTTTGCGCGGCATGCGTGCGGTGAGATCGTCGGCGCCCGCGACATCGCGGAGAGGTACTCCTCCATCGTGCTGCAGATGAAGCCCACCTCCGGGGAGATGATCTCGGCACACGCTCCCCGATCGCTCGCGATCACCGGCGTCCCCGACATCAACGCCTCGGCCATCACCAGGCCGAACGATTCGTTGAGCTGCGTGGGGAAGAGAAGCGCGCGGGCTCCGGCGAACAGCTCCGCGCGGCGTGCGCCCATCGCTTCGCCCATCGGCGTCACGCCGTGGCGCGCGCAGAGCTCGCGCGTCCGGCGCCGTATCGCAGGGTCGGTCGTCGAGCCAGCCACGACGAGTTTTGCGCCGAAACGGTGCGTCGCCTCGAGCGCCGTCTCGAGACCCTTCTGCTCGGCGCGCCGCAGATCGCACATGAAGAGGAAGTAATCGCTCTTCGTCTTGGAGAAGATGAACTCGTCGGGGTCGATGCCGTTGTGAACCCATCGCGTGCTGCCGTGCGATGACGCATGCGTCCGCGAGACGAAGATCGGGTCTTCGATCGCCAGACCGCGGTGCAGCGCGTAGTCACCGTGACACGTTCGCACGGATGGCGGCCACGACGCGTCTGCAATATCGCCGAGGCCGATGTGCTGAAGGTGCATGACGTCGACGTGGACGGGTGGGTGATCGACGATGCGCACCCCGGGCGGCGGTGCTGCTTTCGCTCCCTCGGTCACGTAGTAATGGACCTCATGACCGAGCTCCGCGAGCCCGCGCGCGATGAGATCGGTCATCCGCGCACCGGCGCGGCCGTTCCCGCAGACGCGGAACCGGCGCGCCGGATAGCGATGGCTGCTCGTCACTCCGATCTTCATATCCGGCGCGCGGCGTAATAGATCGCGTAGTCGCGACAGACGTCGCCCGCCGCCAGAGAGCGCCCATCGGTCAGACCGAACATCACGACGTCGTGAAAGCCGCTCTCGGCGAGCAGCCGGAGCTGCCTCTCCTTGCGGATGT
>DASXRT010000146.1:0-45162 GCA_036506455.1 Thermoanaerobaculia bacterium | reverse complement strand
TAGATGTGACCCCCCGTCCCGCCCCCCGCGATCATCAATGTCTTCACGCCCGACTCACCCATCCCACCCTCAACTCGATTGCTGCGATAGATTCAGGAGAATGCCGATCGCCATCAGACTGGCGATCAACGACGATCCGCCGTAGCTCACCAGCGGCAGCGCGATGCCTTTTGTCGGCAAGAGACAGAGCGACACGCTGATGTTGATCAGCGCCTGCAGTCCGATCATGAGCGTCAACCCCAGAGCGGCGTAGAACGCGAAACGATCGTCGCTGTAACGCGCGATCCGGAAGCCGCGCCACACCAGAAACGCGAACGCAGCGATGAGCGCGAACGCACCGATGAAGCCGAGCTCCTCCCCGACGATCGAGAAGATGAAATCGGTGTGCGGCTCGGGGAGAAAGAAGAGTTTCTGCCGGCCGTTGCCGATGCCGAGTCCTTTCAGTCCACCCGTGCCGAGCGCGATCAGCGACTGCAACGCCTGAAATCCCTTTCCCAGTGGATCGGCTTCGGGATTCAGAAACGCGAAGACGCGATCACGGCGATACGCGGCTCCGAATCCGAGGGCGACGATCGCCGGGACGAGAGGGATCGAGATCAATCCGATGACGCGCCATCGCACGCCGGCGACGAAGATCATCCCGAATCCGACGAGCAGCACGACCGTCGCCGTTCCAAAATCCCGGCCGAGGAGAATGAGACCGGCAAAGAGACAGAGGATCGATGCGATCGGCAACACCGTCGTCGTGACTTCGTTGATCCGATCTTCGCGTCGCGCCAGGAATCCGGCCACGAACAGAATCAGGATCGGCTTCGCAAATTCCGAGGGCTGCAGGTTGAACCATGGCAGCACGATCCAGCGATGCGTGCCGTTGATCGGCGATTGAAAGAGCGCCACGATCAGAGCCAGACCGACGATCGTCAGGATCGCATAGAGCACGCGCCTGTCCTGCAGCAGCGTGATGTCGATGTGCATCAGAAGCAGCATCATCGCGCCGCCCGCGAACAACCAGACGAGTTGCCGCGTCATGAAATGGTACGGATTCTCGGCGCCGAAGCGCTGCATCGCGATCATGGCCGAGGCGCTGTAGATCATGACGATGCCGAGGACGACGATGAGGATCGCCGCGCCGAAGAGCCAGGTGTCGTAGGTTAGTTTTCTGCTCATGTGTTCCCAGCTCTCAGCTGTCAGCTCTCAGCTCTCGACATATCCCGAGAGCTGAGAGCTGAGAGCTAGAGTGCTCGTACCAACTCCTCAAAATGTTCTCCTCGATGCTCGAAGTTTCGATACTGGTCAAACGATGCGCAGGCCGGCGAGAGCAACACGGTGTCGCCTTTCTTCGCGTGCTCGGCGGCCCACTTCACGGCGTGCTGCATGTCGCCGGCGGGCACGATCGTCGCCGCCCCTTCCAACGCCTGGGAGATACGATCGGCGGCTTTGCCGATCGTGATCACCGCGCGCGTCTTTTCCGCCACGAGATCGCGCATGCGCTCGAACTCGCCCGCTTTGTCTTTGCCGCCGAGGATCAGCCACACACTCGAGGGTGCGAAGCTCTCGAGCGATTTGAGCGTCGCGTCGACGTTGGTTCCCTTCGAATCGTTGATCCAGCGGACGCCTTGGCGCTCGCGGACGAGAACCATGCGATGCGGTAATCCGGCGAACGTGCCGAACGCGATCTGCACATCCATGTCATTGACGCCGGCGGCGCGCGCCGCGAGCCATGCCGCGAGCGCGTTTTCGACATTCGCAGTCCCTTCGAGCTTCAGCGACGAGCGCGGGATGCGCCGCTCCTGACCCTCGATGCGCATCACCATTTCGGCGCCGTCGAGGAACGTTCCGTCATCGAGCTTTTGTGATGCGGAGAATCGCCAGACGCGAACGGGCGACTCGCGCGGTGCTTGGCGCCGGTCGGCCGCGTTGACGATCGCCACGTCGCTGCCCTGCTGATTGCGGAAGATGCGGTATTTCGCGGCCGCGTAAGCGTCGAACGTCGAATATCGATCCATGTGATCGGGTGTGACGTTGAGCAGCAGCGCGATGTTCGCGCGGAATGTATCGACGGTCTCGAGCTGGAACGAAGACAGCTCCAGAACGTAGGTGCGCGGCTTTTCGAGATCGATCGCGGCGATGAGCGGCTCGCCGATGTTGCCGGCGACGATTGGCTGCCGGCCGGCGCTGCGCATGATCTCCCCGATGAGCGCCGTGGTCGTCGACTTGCCGTTCGAGCCAGTCACCGCAATCACCGTCCCCTGCAGATACCGATACGCCAACTCCACCTCGGCGATCACCGGAATCGCTTTTGAGGCGGCCACCTGAACGAGTGGAATGGTCGTCGGGACGCCGGGACTCAGCACGATCGTGCCGATCGAATCGAGGACGATCTCGTCCTGCCGTCCGAACGAGCACTGCACGTTTTGATCGAGCTCATACGGCAGTTGCGGTGAGGGATTGTCGTCGACGAGGCAAACGTCCTCGCCGCGGCGCGCCAGGAAGTTCGCCGCCGCCACACCGCTTTTGCCCGCACCCACCACGAGATATCTCATCTCAATTTCAAAGTCGCCAGACTCATGAGCGCAAAAATGATGGCGATGATCCAGAAGCGCACGACGACCTTCGTCTCTCGCCATCCGGAGAGCTCGAAGTGATGATGCAGCGGCGACATCTTGAAGACGCGCCGTCCGGTCAGCTTGAACGAGGCCACCTGGATCATCACCGAGAGCGCTTCGATGACGAACAGACCGCCGACGAAGATCAGCAGGATCTCCTGCTTGATCATCACCGCCAGCGTTCCGATGGCGCCGCCCAGCGCGAGGGAGCCGACGTCGCCCATGAAAATCTCCGCGGGATGCGCGTTGTACCAAAGGAAGCCGAGCGATGCTCCCACCATCGCGCCGCAGAAGACGGCCAGCTCACCGGTCTGCGGCACCCAGGCGATACGCAGGTAATCGGCGATGCGGAAATGTCCCGCGGCGTACGTCAGGATCGTGTAGGTGACGGCGGCGACCAGCGTCGATCCGATCGCCAGACCGTCGAGACCGTCGGTGAGATTCACCGCGTTCGAGCTTCCGACGATGATGATCATGATGAAGACGATGTACACGGGGCCGTAGAGGTTCAGCTTCAATAGGTCCGGACGAAGGAACGGGAACGTGATCGTCGTCGAATAGTTGTTGTGGATGCTCGGCAGATAGGCGATGGCCAGGCCGGCCAGCAGCGCCACGCCGAACTGCATCGTGAATTTTTCTTTCGCCGAGAGTCCGAGGTTTCGTTTTTTGGCGAGCTTGCGGTAGTCGTCGATGAAACCGATCGCGCCGTAGGCGAACGTCACGAACAATACGATCCAGATGTAAGGGTTGTAGATGTCGGCCCAGAGAATCGTCGGGATCAGAATGGCGACGTTGATGAGGATGCCGCCCATCGTCGGCGTGCCCGCTTTCTGCTGATGCGACTTCGGCCCTTCTTCGCGGATGTACTGGCCGAGCTTGATCATGCGCATGCGTTCGATCAGCCAGGGACCGAGGATGAAGGAGATGAGCATGGCGGTGAGGGCCGCGAATGCAGTGCGAAACGTGATGTACCGGAAGACGTTGAATCCGGAGACGACGCCGCGCAGGGGATATAGAAGGTGATACAGCATCAGTGCACTGCCTCCGCGACGCCGCCCAACATCGTCACGATCTTGTCCAGACCGATTCCGCGCGATGCTTTGATCAGCACGAGATCGCCGTCCTCGATGAAACTCTGCAGAAACTCGGCGGCGGATCGCGTGTCGTCGAAGTGGTGGAGATTTTTGTGGCCGGCCTCACGCGCGCCGTCGAGCAGTGCCTTCGAGCGCCTGCCGACGCCGATGACGACATCGATGTCTTTCGGAATGGCGCGTCCGGCGTCGCGGTGGTACTCGAGCTCTTTCTCTCCCAACTCCAGCATGTCTCCGATCACGGCGATGCGGCGGCCGCGCACATCCGCTTGCGACATCAGCTCCAGCGCCCGGGCGAGGGCGTACGGATTGGAGTTGTACGTGTCGTCGTAGATCCGCGCCCCGCGGAACGGGACGATGATGCCGCGGTGATACGCAGGCTTGAGGTCGCGCACACCGCGCTCGATGCCGGCCCAGGAGATGCCGATTGCGCGCGCGGTGGCGATCGCCGCCAGAAGGTTCTCGAGGTTGTGCCGTCCCGGAAGCGACAGCTCAAAGGGATGCCCATTGACGGTGAACGACGTTCCGAACAATCCGCGCTCTTTGATTTGCGTCGCGCGATAGTCGGCGTCGTGGTCGATGCCGTAGCTCTTCTTCGGTCCGTCGTAATCGCTGCTGACGCGCACGACGTGCTCGTTGTCGTTGTTGACGATGACCGTTCCGCCCGGTCGCAGGTTCTCCAGCAACTCACGTTTCGCTTCTGCGATTTTTTCGACCGTGCCAAAGAACTCGATGTGCACCGGTGCGATGTTCGTGTAGACGCCGATGTCAGGTCGCGTCAGGCCCGCGAGCATGGCGATCTCACCCTTGTGATTCATGCCCATCTCGGAGACGACAATCTCCGCGTCGTCGGGAGTGTTATCGATGCAGAGCGGCGCTCCGATCAGATTGTTGAAGTTTCCCCACGACTTGAATGTGCGCTTCTCCGTCGCCGCGAGTGTGGCGATCATCTCCTTCGTCGTGGTCTTTCCGGCCGAACCGGTGACGGCAATGAGCGTGAACTCGTAGCGTTCGCGGATCGACTTCGCGAGCTGCTGCAGCGCGGCGGTCGTATCGGCAACTTTGACGATGCCTTTATCGGGCGCGATGCCCTCCGGCACGTTCGTCACGACCGCGCCACGCGCCGTTGCCAGCGCCTGCGGCAGAAATTGATGACCGTCGAGCCGCTCGCCTTTGATCGCGAAGAACACTGAATCGGGTTTCACTTCGCGCGAGTCGATGACGACCGAGGAGGTGAGGGTGCCGGCACCCTGGATGATCTCGCCGCCGGTCATGTCGGCGATCTGGCGGAAGGTCAGGCGCATGGCTGACCTCCCGGTGTCGCCTTCCGGCCCCGCCGCGTTTCTTCCCCGGTAACCGCCCCCTTCCCCCACGAAGACTGCCTGGCGGTCACCATCCACGCACCCACGCCGAAACTGACCGACGGAGCCGGAACGCGACACCTGATTTCGCGCGCTGAATCATAGGACGATTTCATGATGAATTACAAGCATTAATTTGAACCGATTTTGGTACCTACTTTTTCACTCCTCTTTTTCAGGGCGAGCTCAGCCTCTTCCCGATCGTCGAAGTGGATGATCTGATCGCCGACGACCTGATAGGTCTCATGGCCCTTGCCGGCGATCACGATCACGTCGTCGTCGGAGGCCTGATCGATCGCGCGGGCGATCGCGGTGCGGCGATCGGTGATCCGCGTGTAGCGATTCGTCCGAGACATGCCCTTCTCGATCTCATCGATGATGGCGTCGGGCTTCTCGCTGCGCGGGTTGTCGCTGGTGAGGATCGTGTAATCGGCGAGCCTCTCTGCGATTCCGCCCATCTGCGGGCGCTTTCCCTTGTCTCGATCGCCGCCGCATCCGAAGAGGACGACCAGGCGTTTGCCGCTCGCGATATCGCGCACGGCGTGCAGGAGTTTCTCGAGCGCGTCGGGCTTGTGGGCGTAGTCGACGATGACGGTCGGACCACGATTGACCCTCACACGCTCGAATCGCCCTCGGACGGCGCCGAGATTGCGAATTCCCGCCTCGATCGTTTTCACGGGAATGCCGACCGCGAGCGCGGCACCGATTGCGCCGAGCCAGTTGTACAGGTTCGGTTGGCCGAGGAGATTCGACTCGACGCGAAGTGTGCCCACCGGAGTGATTACGTTGCCACGCAGTCCGCGCACGGAGATCTCGAAGTTGTCGGCGGGACGGATGTCTGCGTTCGCGGCGCGGCCGAATGTCACGATCGTGTTGCGATCCAGCTCGCCGATGAGACGGCGCCCGTACTCATCATCGACATTCACGATCGCCGTTCGCCGCGTTTTGTCGATCTGATCGAAGAGGATCCGCTTCGCCGCGTAGTAGTCGTCGAAATCTTTGTGAAAGTCGAAGTGATCGCGCGAGAGGTTCGTGAAGATCGCCGCGGCGAAGCGGATGCCGTGCGTCCGCTTCAGCGCCAGGGCATGCGACGAGACTTCCATGACGGCGTGGCGCACGCCGGCGTCGACCATCTTTCGGAACCACTCCTGCAGCACGACGGCATCAGGCGTCGTGCGATCGGCGACGAGCCGCTCCTCGCCGGCGCGATATTCAATCGTTCCGATCAGGCCGACCGGCTGGCCGTCGGCGTCGAAGATCGACTCGATCATCTTCGTCGTCGTCGTTTTTCCCGACGTACCGGTCACACCGACGAGCGAGAGCTCGTCGGCGGGATGACCATAAAAATTCGCGGCGATCATCGCCAGCGCAGAGCGCGCGTCGCGGACCTGAACATCTCCGTCATGTTCCGACACCACCGCTGCTGCAGCTTTTTGCCTCGCCTGTCCGATGAACTTCGCGCCATCCTGCTGCAATCCCTGTATCGCGACGAAGAGCGCGCCTTTGCGCACGAGTCGCGAGTCGGCCGAAACCGAGGTGATGTCGATCGACAGGTCGCCCGTCGAACGCACAACGTCGATTCCTCGCAGCAGTTCCGACAACTTCATACGCTACCCGCCCGGAGGGTGATGGAGACGCGGCGATTGCCTGGCAGAGCTTCGCCCGCCGCTGGTTCTTGTGTGGTGACCACGCCGCTTCCGACCGCCTCCACGAGCAACCCGGCGGCCGTCGCTCGCGCGACCGCCGCTCGCGCATCGAGACCTTTCAAGTCCGGGACTGCTGCTCGCGGGACCGGAGTCTGATGTTGCGAAAACGCGGCCAGCAGCGCCGGCTCGAGGCCGATGGACCGCTGCGGCACCGACGGCGGCACCCTCAAATAGTGCAGCGTCCCCTCGGCGATCTCCCGAAAGGCCGGCGCGGCGATCACGCCGCCGAACTGCTCCCCCCTGGGCTCATCGACGACGACGAGGATGACGAGCCGCGGCCGGTCGGCCGGAACGTATCCGCCGAACGAGGCGATGAACTTGTCGGGTGCGTAGCCGCCGCGGATCGCTTTCTGTGCCGTGCCGGTTTTTCCGGCGACGACATGCTCGGGCAATGCGGCCTTGCCTCCCGTTCCGCGATAGACGACCGATTTCAGAATTTCGTTGAGCACCGCAGCGGTGCGCTCGGAGACGACGCGCTGCGGCGCCGGTTTCTCGGGCTGATAGATCGTGTTTCCTTGTTCATCGATCACGCGATCGATCACGCGGGGCTCCACGCGCGTGCCGCCGTTCGCGACCGTGGCGATCGCGCGAACGATTTGCAGGGGCGTCACGCCGATCTCCTGTCCGATGGAGATACTCGCCGCGGACACATCGGACCACCGGCTCAACCTTCGCAGCAATCCGGCGGCCTCGCCAGGGAGTTGCACGTTCGTTCGCTGTCCGAATCCAAAGCGCCGCACGTAATCGTAGAGACGCTTTTCTCCGAGCCCGAACGCGACGCGGATCGTGCCGACATTCGAGGAGTGCACCATCACATCTTCGAATGTCATGAGGCCGTAGCGAACGCCGCTGTGCTCGTGAATCTCGACGTCGGCAATCTGAATCGCGCCGTTTCCGCAGTCGAGGATCTGCGATGGCGTGACAACTCCTTCTTCGATTCCTGCGGATGCAGTCACGATCTTGAACGTCGATCCCGGCTCGTAGATCTCCTGCACATTGCGATTGCGCCATGTGGCTGGAGGGAAGTCGCGGAATCGATTCGGATCGAACGTCGGATACGAAGCCATCGCCAGGATGGAGCCGTCGCGCGCATCCATGACGATCGCTGCGCCGCCGGCCGCGCGATATCTGTCGACAGCCCTGATTAACGCGCGCTCGGTGATGAACTGCACGACGGAGTCGATGGTCAGGACGACGTGGTTGCCGTCGACCGGCCGATTCAGCCCTTCGCCGCCGACGAGATACATGCCGCGCCGCGCGTCGCGCAGAACCGTGACACGACCGGCACGGCCGCGCACATACGAATCGAATGAGTGCTCGACGCCGCCGAGACCCTGGCCGTCCACCCCGACATAGCCGATGACGCTGGCCGCGAGCGATCCACGCGGATACGCGCGTCGATGCTCTTCGATGAAGTCGATGCCGGCGAGGCCGAGCCTGCGCGCTTCCGCGGTGACTTCGAGCGGGACCTGGCGCGCGATCCAGACGAAGCCGGCGTCGCTCTCGAGGCGCGCTTCGATGTCGCGCGCCGGCATGCCCAGAATCGGCGCGAGCTTCGCGCCGACTGCGGCGCGGTTCGTGATCGCCTGTGGGTCGGCGTAGATCGACTCAGCAGCGATGCTTTCAGCAAGCACGCGCCCGCGCGCATCGAGGATCGCGCCGCGGACGGGGCTCAGTTCGAGCGTCCGCTCCTGCTGGCGCAGCGCGCGACTGACGTAGTCGTCGTGGCGGACGATCTGGACCTGCGCGAGACGCGCCACGACGATGATCGCCCACGCCGCGAGCGCCGCGAAGATCTGGATGAGGCGCTTGTTGGAGGTGGACATCAGCGCGCCGTCCCTGTGGTCGACGTCTGATTGACCATGACGATCGCTGTCGCGTCGGTTTTCGACAGCCCGAGCTCCTTCGCGCGCTTCTGCACAGACTCGAGTGCAGTCAGGCGATCGAGCTCGACCTGCAGGCGCTTGTTCTCTTCGTCGATGTCCTTGCGGACCTTCTGCAGGTGCGTGGCTTCGCGTCCGAGGCGGATGACCTCGATGTTCTGCCAGGTGAAAAGGAGGAGGAAGAGTCCGATGGGGATGCCGAGCGAGAGGACGGCGAGGAGCTCACGGAAGCGCTGACGGTCTCGCTCCCGAACAATGTGGACGTTGTCGATGGACTTTTTCTGCGTGTACATGGCCGTGCTGCGCGAAGTCAAAAAACAAGGGTGAAGATCTGCCTACTCGCACGGCGCCGAGAACCATCCTCACACACCCACGCTCCACTCTCCGCCCCTCCCGAGTCCCCGTCACCGCACCACACCCAACCCTTCCCCAACCTTCACCCTTGCTCTTTGGCTCCGAGCGCGGGTACTACAACTTCTCCGCGACTCGCAACTTCGCGCTGCGCGATCGCGGATTGCGATCGATCTCTTCCTCTGAAGCAGTCAACGGCCTTCCGGTCAGCACCTTCACGGTTGCCTTCGCGCCGCATCCGCACACCGGCATGCCCGGCGGACAGACGCACTCGCCTTCGAGACGTCGCAGCGCAAGCTTCATGATGCGATCCTCGAGCGAATGAAACGAGATCACGGCGATGCGCGCGTGCGGCTCGAGCATGCTCACGGCGTCGTCGATGAATCGATCGAGGCCGACGAGTTCCGAGTTCGCAGCGATGCGCAACGCCTGAAAGGTCAGCGTCGCTGGATCGATCTCATGCGCCTTCGACCGCTTCACACTACGAATGACCTCGGCCAGACGTGAAGTCGTCTCGATCGGCCGCGCTTCAACGATCGCTCGAGCGATCCGTTTCGCCATCGGCTCTTCGCCGTATTCGCGGAGGATCTTCGCCAGCTCGTGTTCGTCGAATGTGTTGACGATCTCCGACGCCGGCGTACTGTCTGGCCCCATGCGCATGTCGAGTGGTCCTTCGGCGCGAAACGAAAAGCCGCGCGCCGCGTCGTCGAGCTGCATCGATGAGACGCCGAGGTCGGCGAGAAGTCCGCCGATCGACTCGATGCCTGACTGCTTCAGAATTTCAATGAGCTGTTCGTGACGTCCGCAAACGAACGTCACGCGATCGGCGAACGGCGCCAACCGATCGCGCGATCGATCGAGCGCCTCCGGATCCCTGTCGATTGCGACGAGCCGCATCCGCGGATGCACCCGCAGCAGCGCCTCGGCGTGACCGCCCAGCCCCACCGTCGCATCGACGACAAACGCGTCTTCGCGCGGCGGGCGGAGGTGATCGATGACTTGCGTTAAAAGAACCGGCTCGTGTCTCACGGTCTAAACACCGTGCAACTCAAGCTCCTTGTAATCCTCCGGTGTCATTGACGACTCCGAGAGTCGTTTTTGAATCCGCTCTTCGTTCCAGACGATCAGGTGATCCTGATTGCCGATGACGACAACATCGTTCTTGATTGCGGCGACATCGCGAAGAACTGCAGGCACCAGAAGGCGTCCCTGGCCGTCGAGCGAGCCGGCTTGACCGTAATAGTTCACGCGCTCGAGCAACTTTTGCTTCGCGAGCGATGTCGAGGGAACACGCGCGAGACGGGCGGTGAAGTCGTTCCAGACCGACATCGGATAAATCAGCGCGCGTTCCCCATCCTGCGAAGTAATGAAGCAATCGCGTCCGTACTGTTCCTCGATGACCTTACGGAAGTCGACCGGGACCTTCAGCCGGCCTTTGTCATCGACGGTCGCGGGGGCATGCCCCATCAGGACACTGAGTTCCACAAGCAGTAGAGTCCTTTAAGGGACCGTTCTACCACTGAGGACCACTCTTGTCCACAAAAATCCACGATTGGAGTGCAGCAACTTGCCGCCGCCCCTCGAAGGCGGTCGCAAGCGACCGCACTCCACGGCGCTCCGCGCTACTTCGCCATCTTCTTGAGTTTCTCGATCACATCGCCGGCCAGGAGATTGTCGGCGGCACCAAGCACCTTCTGAATCGAGAGGAGCACGTCCTCCGACCCACTCCAGTGCTCGCGCAGAACCTCGGCATCGGTGCCGGCGAGCAGTTTGTTGAGAACGTAGACGCCAAAGACGAGATCGTCGAGATATCCGATCGGGCCGAGGATCGCTTCCGGCACCACGTCGAAAGGAAAGATGTAGTACGCGACGCCGGTGACGAGCAGCACTTTGTCCTTGCCGCTCACGCGCGCATCGTTCAGCAGCCGCCACAGAAGCATGAAGATGTCCGGAACGAGGAGAAGGAAGTCGGCAATCTTTTCCGTGAACCGGCGCTTTCCGACGTGCGAGTGGATGCGTTCGCGCAGCCGGTCGTAGTAGCGCTGATGGATCCCGTTATCCGCGAGAACGCTGTGAACTGTCATCGGACCCTCCCGTGGCCAGCGGCAGGTCGGCACCGCCTCGTCCGAGGGTGACCGCCAAGCCGCCGTCGATGATCCAGATCTTCTGGATGTCGGCGGAAACGAAATTGGGCAAAAATCGATCCAACGACATCACGAGCGTCGCCGGCTCTTCATAAGTTACGAGATCTCGAGGCAAACGGTTTTTGATGAGGCCAAATAGGATCATGGGAATCGGAAAGCCGGCGGCGGATACGTTTCGCAACGGCACGCGCACGGTCGTTCCGCTGGCCCGGATCTCCGTGACTTCGACGGTGAACGGGACCGAGATGAACTTCCGGATCGCGCCTTCCACGCGCATCACACCATTGAAGAACTGCACGTCGATGCGCTCGATCGGTTCAGTCTTCCCGATCGTCGCCTTCATCATGGCGTTGAGCTTGTCTCCGTCGACGCGAACCTCGAACGAATCCCATTCGACGAAATGAGCCATCGACGAAGTATTATCAGCGCGGCGTGCCCAAGCGGACCGACATCCATTCCATCCTGATCATAGGTTCCGGGCCGATCGTGATCGGGCAAGCTTGCGAGTTCGACTATTCGGGAACGCAGGCGTGCAAGGCGCTCCGCGAAGAAGGCTACCGCATCATCCTCGTCAACTCGAATCCGGCGACGATCATGACCGATCCGGAGTTTGCCGATCGGACGTATATCGAGCCGCTGACGCCGGAGTCGCTGGAACGGATCATCGAACGCGAACGACCCAACGCACTTCTTCCCACGGTCGGTGGCCAGACCGGAATCAACCTGGCCAGCGCGCTGTGGGAGAACGGGACTCTGCAGCGGTACGGCGTCGAGCTCATCGGCGCGAATTACCAGGCCATCAAGACCGCGGAAGATCGGCAACTCTTCAAAGAGGCCATGATCCGCATCGGCGTCGAGGTGCCGCGCTCGGGCTACGCATTGTCGCTCGAGGACGCCGAGCGCGTCGCGCGAGACATCGGCTTCCCACTCGTCGTTCGCCCGTCGTTCACGCTCGGCGGGTCGGGCGGCGGCATCGCCTACAACGTCGAAGAGTTCCGCACGATCATCTCCCGCGGCCTCGATCTCTCGCCGGTGCACAGCGTTCTCGTCGAAGAGTCGGTCATCGGATGGAAGGAGTTCGAGCTCGAGGTGATGCGCGACAAGGCGGACAACGTCATCATCGTCTGCTCGATCGAGAACTTCGATCCGATGGGGGTGCACACCGGCGACTCGATCACCGTCGCGCCGCAGCAGACACTGACGAACGACGAATATCAGGCGATGCGCGATGAAGCCAAGCGCATCATCCGCGCCATCGGCGTCGAGACGGGTGGCAGCAACATCCAGTTTGCCGTGCATCCGACGACGGGTCGCCGCCTCGCAATCGAGATGAATCCGCGCGTGTCGCGGTCATCCGCGCTGGCGTCGAAGGCCACCGGCTTCCCGATCGCGAAGTTCGCCGCGAAGCTCGCCGCCGGTTACACGCTCGACGAGATTCCCAACGACATCACGAAGAAGACCCCGGCCTCGTTCGAGCCGTCGATCGACTACGTAGTCGTCAAGATCGCCCGCTTCGCGTTCGAAAAGTTCCGCCAGACCCCGCCCATTCTCGGCCTGTCGATGCAGTCGGTCGGCGAAGTGATGGCGATCGGCCGCACGTTCAATGAAGCGCTGCAAAAGGGACTGCGTTCCCTCGAGATCGGCGTCAGCGGACTCGAGCCGCGCAACACAGCAGCGGAGCGGCTGCCCGAACTGCTGCGCACAGCGACTCCCGACCGCATCTTTGCGATCGCCGACGCGATGCGCAGCGGCATGACCGTCGAGCAGATCTACGAACTCTCGGATATCGATCCCTGGTTCCTGCGCGAGATTCGGGAGATCGTGGAGATGGAGAAGGAAATCAGTGGAGCGCCGCCGCCCTCGGCGACGTCACTTCTCCGCTGGAAGCGCAACGGCTTCTCCGACCGCCAGATCGCGAACCTCACCAATCGAACCGAACCGGAAGTCCGCAACGAGCGCCACAAACTCGGCATCCGCCCCGTCTACAAACGGGTCGACACATGCGCCGCGGAATTCGAGGCGACCACGCCTTACCTCTACTCGACATACGAGCACGAGAACGAAGCCGCGCCGACGAATCGCCGCAAAGTCATGATCCTCGGCTCGGGTCCCAATCGGATCGGACAGGGCATCGAGTTCGACACGTGTTGCGTCCACGCGTCGTTCGCGCTGCGCGAGATCGGCTTCGAGACGATCATGGTCAACTGCAACCCGGAGACGGTTTCGACCGACTACGACACCTCCGATCGTCTCTACTTCGAGCCGCTCACGCTCGAGGACGTGCTGGAGATCGTCGATCTCGAGAAACCGGAAGGCGTGATCGTGCAGTTCGGCGGACAGACGCCGCTGAAGCTGGCGAAGCAACTCTCCGAGGCGGGAGTGCCGATGTGGGGCACATCGGTCGATTCGATCGACATCGCCGAAGATCGCGAGCGCTTCGGCGCGCTCGCGCGGAAGCATGACATCCTCGTTCCCGCGAACGGCACAGCGATGTCGGAAGACGAAGCGCTGCGCGTTGCAAACAGGATCGGATATCCCGTGGTCGTCCGTCCGTCGTATGTCCTCGGCGGACGGGCGATGGCGATCGTCTACGACGACCTCACGTTGCGCGAGTACATGGCGTATGCGGTCGAAGCGGCTCCGGGGCATCCGATTCTCATCGATCGCTTCCTCGAAGACGCGATCGAGCTCGACGTCGACGCGATCGCCGACGGAACCGATGTCGTGATCGCCGGTGTGATGGAGCACATCGAGCTGGCCGGCATTCACTCCGGCGATTCCACGACCGTGATCCCGCCGTACATCATCGGTCACCGCGAACAGGATCGCATCCGCCGCCGCACGATCGAGCTTGCTCGCGCGCTCAACGTCATCGGATTGATGAACGTGCAGTATGCGATTCAACACGGCGAGCTCTACGTCCTAGAAGTCAACCCGCGCGCGTCGCGCACCGTCCCCTATGTTTCCAAGGCCACGGGCGTTCCCTTCGCCAAGATTGCCGCTCGCGCGATGGCGGGCGAATCGCTGCGCTCGCAGGGACTCGCAGGAGAGCCTCGTGTCGACGGCTTCTTCATCAAAGCTCCTGTCTTCCCGTTCGGCCGCTTCCCACGTGAAGACACCGTTCTCGGCCCGGAAATGAAATCGACCGGCGAAGTGATGGGCAGCTCACACAACTTCGGCGAGGCTTACTCCAAGGCGCTTCTCGGCGCGGGCGTGAGGCTTCCGCTTGGAGGTACCGCGTTCATCTCGGTCAATGACAACGACAAGCGCCCCATCGTCGTCCAACTCGCTCGCGAGCTCGCGGTCCTCGGTTTCAAGTTGATCGCGACGTCGGGCACACGTGATTTTCTCGTCCGTCACAGCATCGATGTCGGATTGACCTGGAAGGTCCACGAGATCGAGCGCCCGAACATCGTCGACCGCATGATCAACGGCGAAGTGACGCTCGTGATCAACACGCCGCTCGGTCGATCGGCGTTCCACGATGACACGTACATTCGACGAAACGCGCTGCAACTCGGCATCCCTTGCATTACGACGCTGACGGCCGCGACCGCGTGCGTCGAAGGCATCCGGGCCGGCCGTGACGGCGTGCGGACGTTCGCCGCGCTGCAGGAACAGCACACGCCCGAAGCCCATCGAAGAGCGGGTTAGACATCCGTCTCGAACTTCCCGTACACCAGATCGATGAGACTCCGATCACTCCTCCTCTTCGTTGTCGTTTTCGCTTCCGTCGCTCGCGCTCAGATCATCGCTCCCACGCCGAAGGCGGGCGAGCCGTTTGAAATACGGATCGACGCAGTCACAGGCGACTGTCCGGCGCCGTCGAATCCGCGCCTCTTCATCGCCGGCAAGAACATCTTTCTCACTTTTACCTCGGCCGGCGGTTGTCCGATTCCGAATGTCACGCCGTGGCAAACGTCGGTTGCCGTGCCCGGACTCGGCGCCGGCAGATATCACGTCGAGCTACGATTGATCAGTAGCACCGTCTCGCGATTCGCCGAGACGGACTTTGCGGTGACCGGTCCGCCGCCTGGTATCGAGATCTCTCCGACTTTCGATGCGAATGCCGGCAACCGGGTCGTGAAGATTCGCGGATCCTTTCCGTGCGCCGCGTCGTCGTGCCCGCCACCGACAGTTCTCTTCGGAACCAAATCCGCGGAAGGAGTGGAGCGGATCAGCGAGAACGAATTGGATGTGGTCGTGCCGTTTCAAACGAACGTTCGCTTCGTCGACTTGACCGTGCGCGGCGAGAACTACACATATTTTTTGCCATCGGGGTTCACGTACGTAGGCAGTGATTACAGGCCTATTCTGTTGCCTGTCTACACAACGCGGCCGGTGGCCGGCGCCTTCGGTTCGCTATGGCAAGCAGAATTTCGGATCGTGAACCTCGCGCACATTCCGCTCGTGCCAGGAATCGACATTCTCTACGCGAACGGCGATTTTCCTTCAGATCAGGTGAAATCGCCTGCGCTCACAATGCCGCGCGACGACGTCGATTCGCCGCCGATCGCCCTGGCCTGGATTCGGCAGGAGCTCGCCCCATTCGTCTCCGTCGAGCTCCGAGTCCGCGACCTGTCGCGGCAATCCGAGACGTGGGGAACGGAAATTCCAGTCGTCTTCGGCGGAAAGTACGATTTGAACCTCATCGACGTTCCAGTTCGCGAAGGCTTTCGATCGCTGCTGCGCGTTTACTCCGCTGTTTACGGCGGTTGTTGCGGCGTCATCGTCACCTTCAAAGCTGCTGACGGACACATTCTGACGACGCGGAGTTTTCAACTGCAACATCCGAACGGATCGATCGGTGGTCTCGTGCCGCCTCCATATAAACGAGAGGGATCACGCGAGTTATCGCTACAACCGGCGTATGCAGAGATCGATCTTCAATCGATCGCGGAGCTCGCAGGACAGGAAACGGTCTGGATTCAGGTGAGTCCGACGATGGCATCGTGGGCGTTCGCGAGCGTGACGAATGACGCTACGCAGCACGTCACCACGATTACTCCCCGCTAAGTTTGTACGTTCAGAAACAACTTCCGCGATGCCAGCTCGGTCTTGAACGGTGTCATCGCGCGAATCGTGTACTGGATCCGTTTCCCGATCGCGGACTTCTGCACGGCACCGGAGAACTGGCGATGCGGACGCGCCGCACCCGGCTTATGCGAGCGAAATGTCATCGATGAGAACGGCGACGGTTTATCGAACTCGACGACCAGCTCATCGACCGTGACATCGGCGCCGCCGAGGTAACGGAAGTCCCATTCGATGCCTTCGCCCGGGCGGAGCACGACTTCTTCGGGATTCACGCTGATGAACACGCGGCCACCGCTCTGCTCCACGTCGACGCGAATCGGAACCGTACGTGTGACGAACTCCGTGACGTCTTCGGGGCGGATCAGACGATCGGAAGACGCGGGCGGCGCGGCGATCAGCGACGGAGCTTCGGCGCGCGGCGGCGCAGGGATGAACGATGACGGACGCGGTTTGTCGACACCCTGCGGCAACCACGCTGCGACCGGTGCGCCGTTGGACTGCACGCGCGGGCGTGGACGGCGAGCTCGCGTCTTCTTCGCCGGAGCAGGAACGGGCCTCGGAACAGCAGGAACGTTGCGCGCGACGGGCAGTTTCGCGTGCGACGGCGGCACGGCGACTGGTTTCGACGGCAGTGCCGCAGCGGCGCGTTTCACCGGCTTGGCGACCTTCGTCTTCGGTGACGGCTTCGGGATTTTCCTGGCAGGCTTCGCCGGTCGGGCAGGCTTTCGGGCGACCACCTTCTTCTTGATCGCGCGGGCGGCGCTCTTCACGCGGGCGGCAACCTTCCCGGTTGCGCGCCGCTTGGCAACCGCGGCGGTCTTCTTCCCCTTCACCTTAGCCATCGGATCTCTCTTTCCCGCGGAAGCTGAAAAAATGAATGGCGCAATATAGCAGCGGCTCAGCCGTTCCGCTAGAGAGAACCCGGCCATCAACCGAAGACGCCGGCGACGCTAAAACCGCCGTCGACCGCGATGCACTGGCCAGTGATGTACGACGCCGCCGGCAGGCAAAGAAACGCCGCAAGTCCTGATACTTCTTCGATTTCGCCTACGCGACCCAGTGGCGTCCGGCTGAGGATTTTCTCGAGTCTCACCGGATCCTTGAGGACAGGCTCGGCCAGCGGCGTGCGGATGTACCACGGAGCGATCGCGTTCACGCGGATTCCTTCTTTCGCCCATTCCGCGGCGATTGCGCGCGTCATCTGGACGACCGCCGCCTTACTCATCGCGTACGGCGTTCCGGTACCGAGATTCCGGAACGCGGCGACCGAGACGACGTTGACGATCGAGGCATCGCCCGATTTACGGAGCAGCGGATACGCCGCGCGGCACATGGCGAAGACGGAATCCTGATTCGTTTCCCGCAGATGGACATACTCGGCGTCGGTGTAGTCGACTGTCGGCTTGCGAATATTCGTTCCGGCGTTATTGACAAGAATATCGAGCTTCTCTACCTCGGCGAAGATCGTGGCGCGGTCATCAGCGCTGGTCACGTCGCCACGAATCGCGCGAGTCCGTTCGCGCGAGGCGGACCACTCGCGCAGCCGATCGTTCTCGCGCGCGACGCCGATCACCGTCGCGCCGAACCGCAGCAGCTCATCGGCGATGCCGAGTCCGATGCCGCTCGTGCAGCCGGTGACGAGAGCGGTTTTGCCGCTGAGGGACCAACGATCATTTGTCATTCTGAGCCGCTATCCGATCTCACTCTTGAGCGCGTGTCTCAGCTCTTCCGCAACTTTCTTGATCTGCGCCTCGTCCTCCCCTTCGACCATCACGCGAACAAGATTCTCCGTCCCCGAGTAACGCACCAGAATCCGTCCGCGCGCGCCGAGCTCCTCGTGCGCCTTCTTCGCCGCCGCCTGATAGCGCGGAAGCGATTCGAGCGGCGGCTTTGACGCCACCTTCTCATTGACCAGGAGCTGCGGCATCGGATCAAACGTGTGCAGCTCCGAGAATTTTTTCGAAAGTCCGGACAGGATCTCGCCGAAGACGAGGGCGGTGTGAATGCCGTCGCCGGTCGTATGCACGGTCAGATCGATGATGTGACCCGATTGCTCGCCGCCCAAGGTCACGTTGCGCTGCTGCATCAGCTCGAGGACGTATTTATCGCCGACCGGCGCGCGCAGCAGTTCGATTCCGTCGGACTGCAGTTGCTTCTCGAAGCCGAAGTTCGACATCACCGTCGTCACGATGGCGTTGCTCTTCAACTTGCCCGCGCGCCGCAGGTGTTGCGCCCACAGGTAGATGATCTCGTCGCCGTCGCGGATCTTGCCGGCATCGTCCGCGAAAATGGCACGATCGGCATCGCCGTCGAACGCGACGCCGAAGTCGGCGTTCTGCTGCACGACGACTTCGGCGAGCCGCTCCGGATGCAGCGCGCCCGACTTCTCGTTGATGTTGCGTCCGTTCGGTTGGTCGTGGATGACGACGACTTCGGCGCCGACGCGGCGAAAAACTTCCGGCGCGATGCGATAGGCCGCGCCGTGACCGGCATCGAGAACGACCTTACGTCCGATCAGCGCGTTCGGACGCACGCCGGTGTCGAGAAAGCGCTCGTACGATTCGATGAGCTCCGTCGACTCCGCGAGCGGCGTGTTCGGGATCGTCACGCGGTCACGTCGAACGGCGCGCAGCTCGTCTTCGATCTGTTCCTCGACGGCGTCCGGCAACTTCATGCCGTCGTGACCGAAAATCTTCACGCCGTTGTCCGCGAACGGATTGTGCGAGGCGGAAATCGAAATGCCCGCGGCGGCATCGGTGGTCCGACAGAGATAGGCGACGCCCGGTGTCGGAATGACGCCGATCAAGGTTGCCTGACCGCCTCCCGCATCGAGACCGGCCGAGAGCGAGCGCGCGATCTCGGGACCGGACTCGCGCGTATCCATGCCCAGGAGGAGGCGAGGCTTCGCGCCGTTGGTGCGCAGGCGGTGACCGAGAGCTTCACCGAGCGCGAACATCGTCGCGCTGTCGAGCGGATATTCGTGAGCCTTTCCACGAATCCCGTCTGTCCCGAACAGTACCCTCATTGCTTCTTCTCTTCGCTCGTCTCCGCCGGCGGATTCGGTCCGACCTCGGCCAACACGGGTACGGTCACCTGGGTGGTCAAAGGCGCAATCACCCGCACGAGCGGCGAGTCCGACACGACGGCTACGTTCTGCACAAACGTCGCCGTGCGGCCGGTCATGATAATTCGCTCGGTTCCGATCTCGCTCATGGCCACGATCTGCGACGCCGGACCGGAAACGAGCGCGCGGTCTGGAGACAGCGTGGGATCACCGACGAGATAGCCGGGCGGCGGCTGGCCGTCGAGAAAAGGCCGGATCGGAATCGCGCGCTGGCGGAGTTGCTCGACGTGAAACTGCACTTTGTTCGGCTCGATGGCCACAACTTCGATGTCGGCCGGCGTGTGAACCGCCTGCGGCCGCATCGTGATCGTGACATCGCCGGCATGCTGGATCCAACTGACATCGACAGGCACATCGAGGGTCTGCGAAGAAACCGAGTGCAGATCAGAGGCGCGACCGCGAAGACGCACGCTGACCGTATCGGGAACCGGCGTCGTGATGACATAGTCGCGGGGCATGCCGACGATCGACAGCGGTGCTGCGAAGCGCCGTTCATATACGCGCTCCAGGCGCGGCGCGGACACGATGAGCCAGACGCCGAACGCGAGGAACAGAGCGATCAGCTTCAGCCCGAGGTTTTTCATCGCTCCGCTCCAAAGCGCTCGGACATGAGTTGGCGGAGCATCAATCGATCGAGATTCTCATGCAGCCTGCCCTCACTCGCCGCCGCGATCGATCCGTTTTCTTCGGAGATGACGATCAGCAGCGCGTCGCTCTCCTCACTCAAACCGAGCGCGGCACGATGCCGCGTGCCGTGAGCGAGCTTGGGATCGGCCGCGGTCGTCAAAGGGAGAAAGGCACCGGCGGCGATGATGCGGCTCCCGCGCACGATGACCGCGCCGTCGTGCAGTGGCCCGCCGGGCGTGAAGATCGACACGAGCAGTTCCACGGTCACGAGTGCATCGAGCGGCTTTGCACTCTCTTCGTACATCCGCAGTGTTTGCGCGCCTTCGATCGCGATCAAGGCGCCAATCCGTTTCCCCGAAAGGATTTCGCAGGCGTCGAGGATGGGATCGAAAGGAACGCCGCCGTTGCGACGGCGGAAAAATGCCATCAGAGGATTGCCACCCATTCGCGCGAGGGCGCGGCGAATCTCGTGCTGGAACAGAACGATGACCACGAACGGCAGATAGAAGAGGATCTCGCGCGAGATCACTTCGAGCGCGCTCAGCTCGAAGGCTCGGGCGATAAAGAATGTGGACGCCAGCAGCAACAGGCCGATCGAGATCTGCATCGCCCGCGTGCCGCGAATCAGATTGAGGATGCTGTAGATGATCACCGCCACAGCAAGCACGTCGATGCCGTCGCGCCATGTGAATTGAAGCGAGAGAAGGCGGTCGAAGAAATTCATCACCGCTCCTTCTCCTCGATCGCCGTCAGGACTCGCAGGAAATCGACCGTGTCGCGCACGTCGTGAACGCGCACCACGACCGCGCCGCCGTGGAATGCCGCAGCAACCGCGGCAAGCGATCCCACCATTCGCTCGGCGCCGGCTTCCCGCCCGGTCAGATGTCCGATGAACGCTTTGCGCGAAGCACCGATCACGACCGGCGCGATCGCGCGAAGCTCATCGCAGCGCGCGAGGAGCTCGAGGTTGTGGTCGACGGTCTTCGCGAAGCCGATGCCTGGATCGACGAGGATCTGTTCCTTATCGACGCCGGCGCTGACTGCACCCTCGACAAACTCACGGAGCTCCCGGGCGACATCGTTGACCACATCGTCATACTTCGCGAGCTGCTGCATCGTGCGTGGTTCACCGCGCATGTGCATGAGGATCACAGGAGCGCGCGAGCGCGCCGCGACCGAGCGCATCTTCGGATCGCGCCTGAGCGCAGAGATGTCATTGATGATGTCGGCGCCGGCATTCAATGCCGCTTCAGCGACAACACTCTTCGTGGTGTCGATGGAGATCGGCATATCGCAGCGCCGCCGGACTTGCTCGATGACAGGCACGACGCGCGCAATCTCTTCATCGGCGCTCACCGGCTCCGCGCCCGGCCGTGTCGACTCGCCGCCGATGTCGAGGATCGCCGCGCCGTCTTCTTCCATGAGCATGGCCGCGTGCACCGCTTTCGATTGATCGAAATGAACGCCGCCGTCCGAAAATGAATCGGGAGTGACGTTGAGAATGCCCATGACCAGCGGCGCGCCCGCGAAGTCGAGGCGGCGACCGCGCGGGAGCGCAATCACACGTCGCGCTCCCTGACGATGCGCGCGCCGAGGGCGTTGAGGCGCTCTTCGATGCGCTCGTAGCCGCGGTCGATCTGATTGATGTTGTGGATGACGCTGGGCCCTTTCGCGCAAAGCGCGGCCAGGAGCAGCGCCATGCCCGCGCGAATGTCGGGGCTGGAGATCTCAGCCCCGTAGAGACGGTTGCCGCCGACGATGATCGCCCGATGCGGATCGCAGAGGATGATCCGCGCGCCCATCGCAATCAACTTGTCGGTGAAGAAGAGACGCGATTCGAACATCTTCTCGAAGATCATGACCGTGCCTTCAGCCTGCGTCGCCACGATCACCATGATCGACAGCAGGTCGGCGGGGAAGAGCGGCCACGGGCCGTCATCGACTTTCGGAACCGCGGCGCCGATGTCATAGCGGACCCGCAGTTCCTGATCTTTCGGGACGCGGATGTTCTTCCCTTCGATCTTGATGTCGACACCGAGCTTCTCGAGCATGTGCCGGACGGCGTACATGTGTTCCGGCACCGCGTCTTCGATGAGCAGCTCGCTCCGCGTGACGACGGCTAGGCCGATGTACGAGCCGACTTCGATGTGATCGCTCGGAATGTAGAACTCTCCACCCCGTAGAGAATCGACACCGCGGATGCGAAGTGAGTTAGTGGCGATCCCCTCGATCTGAGCGCCCAGCGAGTTCAGAAAAAGGCACAGATCCTGGACGTGCGGCTCCGCGGCGGCGTTGTAGATGAGCGTGTCGCCCTCCGCGAGCACCGCGGCCATGATCGCGTTCTCTGTCGCGGTGACCGACGCCTCATCGAGGAACATCTTTCTGCCGATCAACTCGCGCGCGCTCATCTGATATGTGTTCGCCGACACCTCGATCTGGGCGCCGAGGGATTCGAGTGCGAGGAGATGCGTGTCGACACGCCGGCGGCCGATCGCGTCGCCGCCCGGCTTGGCCACCGTCACCTCGCCACAGCGCGCCAGCAGGGGACCGGCGAGAAGAATCGAGGCGCGAATCTTCTTCGACAGCTCGGGATCGGGATTCGATGAGCAGTTGGCGTTGACGCGGACGCGGACTACGTTCTTCTCGAGACGGTCGACGTTCGCGCCGAGACCTTCGAGGATCTCGAGCATCACGCGGACATCCTGAATGTCGGGCAGATTGCGCAGCGTGACCGGCTCGTCGGTTAGAACACACGCGGCGAGGATCGGCAACGCCGCGTTCTTGTTGCCGCCGGGACGGATGGTTCCTTCCAACCGCCGCCCGCCCTCGACGATGAAACGTTCCATGGCCATCGGGCGGGGATTCTAGCGTGCTAACCTTGATCTCGCATGATCGTGGCGCCTCTCGGATCGGGCAGCGCAGGCAACGCGTACTACTTCGAGAGCGACGGCACCAGCATCCTCGTCGACGCCGGGTTCGGCCCGCGAGAGACACGAAAGCGCCTCGAGCTCGTCGGCCGGCAGATCGAGTTGCTCAAAGCCATCGTCGTCACGCACGAGCATTACGATCACATCCGCGGCGCCGAACGCATCGCACGCGTATACGGAATTCCGATCTACCTGACGCGCGGAACGCTCGAGGCGAGCTCGATCGATCGAACCGAGACCAACATCGTTCTCTTCGAGAACAACTCGACGTTCGCCATCGGTGATCTCAACATTCACGCGAAGCGAACGATGCACGACGCCGCCGATCCGGCGTGTTTCGTCATCGAAGCACGCGACGGCACCCGCGTCGGCATCGCCAGCGACCTCGGATACACGGACGAGACCGTCGTTCAACACATGCGCGATTGTGATGGTCTCTTCTTCGAGGCCAATCACGATCTCGACATGCTGCGCATGGGCACGTATCCGTGGAGCCTGAAACGACGGATCATGTCGCGCTTCGGCCATCTTTCGAACGATGACGCGATGTTCGCCGTGCAGCGGATGATGGGAGCGGAGCTGAAAACGCTCTGCATGATTCATCTGTCGGAGAGGAACAATCACGAGTCGATCGTGCGCGATCTGGCGAACCGCCTGTTGCAGCGCAATGGCGTGCAGCTCGAGCTGGGCATCGCCAAACAGTTTCGGCCGACCGGCGTGTTCGAGATCAAGCGCCGCGGCGGCCCGCGCCGCCCGATGATGATGCCCGCCGGTGCCCAGATGGCGCTGTTCTGAAGGACGCGATGAAAGCCACGGTAATCGTTGAACTTAAGCCCTCCGTGCTCGACCCCGGAGGCAAGGCGATCCAGCACTCCCTCAAATCTCTCGGTTTCGCAGGCGTGGAAGATGTGCGGGTGGGGAAGTTGTTTCGGATAACGCTTGCGGAAAGTGGGCAGACCAGAGGAGACGTGGAAACCCAGCTTCGTCAAATGTGCGAGAGACTCCTCGCGAACACGGTCATCGAAAACTTCTCCTACACACTCGAGGAGTAAGCTCGGCGCACTCGGTCTGCTCACCTTCTCCGCGGCATTTTCGCTGCTCGCCGCCGACACCCGCTCTCTCTCCGCCATTCCCACTCGCGATTCGAAAGTCGTTCGACGCTGGTCGATCGCCGGCAGTCCACACGGCGTCGCCATCGGCAATGGCGGAGTGATCTACGTCGGCCTCGCCGACAAGCAGGCGGTCGATGTCATCGACAGCAAGAGCGGCGCGGTCCTGCGCGAGCTGATCCTCGACTCCGCCGAGATCGCCGCGACGAAAGAGCTCGTCACGCTCCGCACGAACCTCGACAAGAGCCGGCTGTACATTGCCAACGGCAGCGATGAAAGCGCGACAATTCTCTCGCTCCCGAATCTCGCCGTCATTCGCGAGATCACGATCGAGGGTGAAGCGATCCGCGATGCGCTTCCCGATCCGAACGGCCGCTACCTCTATCTTCTCGGCCGGCGCGTGCACGTCTTCGATGCCGATGGGAAAAAAGAGATCCGCTCGATCGATTTCGCCGAGCCGATGGCGATCGCGGCGGCCGGCAATGGTGCGACACTCGCTCTGCTGGGCACCGAAGACTTCGGCAATGCGAAGGCGACGGTTGTCGCGCTCTACGACACGACGACGTTCAACGAGATCGCGCGCGATCCGCTCCAGACGGATCAGATGATCGATGCCGCCCTCTTCGCCGCGGGCGATCGCGCTCTGGTCGCCTTGAGTCGTCAATCGCTTTTCGAGAAGCCGCTCATCGCCAGATCGGCGAAGTCGATGGCCAGTGGGTCCGACGGCCGCATGCGCATCAGCATCGACTTCGGCGATCTCGTGAACAGCGAGCGCATCTGTCTGCCCGAAGGAAGCGGTCCGCAGATCGTCACCCTTGGATCATCGAATGACGTGGTGCTTTTCGCAGAGCGCCGCTGCTCAGCGAGCGGGGCGTTCGCAGGATCGAGCCGCCGCGTCACGCCCGCATCGCTTTACGGAGTCAACGCCTACGCCGTCGCATACGATCGCGACGCGAACACACTGGTCGTCACCGAGAAGGCCGGGTACCTTACAATCTACAAGGTACCGCGACCCGCGGTGACGCACTGATGAAATTCGGCATCGTCATCCTTCCCGGCTCCAACTGCGATCACGACGCCATGCATGTCACCAAAGACGTGCTCGGAGTAGAAGCCGAATTTCTCTGGCACAAAGACACGGATCTCAAGGGCAGCGACTGCGTGATCATCCCCGGCGGATTCGCGTACGGCGATTATCTCCGCGCGGGCGCGCTGGCGAAGTTCGCGCCGATCATGGAGCCGATCCGCAGACACGCGGCAGCAGGCGGTCTGGTTCTCGGGATCTGCAACGGGTTCCAGGTTCTCACCGAAGTGGGACTTCTTCCCGGCGCGCTGATGCGCAATCAGCACCTCCGCTTCCTGAGCCGCGACGTCTGCATGCGCACGGAAGAGACAGACACGCCGTTCACGTCCGAGCTTTCGCGCGGACAGATTCTTCGCGCCCCGATCGCTCACGGCGAAGGGAACTATTACGCCGAAGAGCCGATGCTCGATGAGCTCGAACGCAATCGGCAGGTCATCTTCCGTTACTGCGATAACGAGGGGCGACTGACGAGCGAGGCGAATCCGAACGGCTCGGCGCGAAACATCGCCGGGATCTGCAACGCACAGCGAAACGTTCTTGGGTTGATGCCTCATCCGGAGCGTTGCGCCGAATCGATCCTCGGCAACGCCGACGGCCTGGCCGTCTTCAAATCGATCGCGGCGTCAGTCGCTCGCGTCTGACGATGCCCAAAACTGCGCTGATCAGCGGCGGTGCGCGCGGGATCGGCCGCGTGACGGCCATGCGGCTTCTTCTCGATGGCTGGAATGTGGCCATCACGTATCACTCGTCCAAAGATGCCGCCGAAGCGTTTCAGCGCGAGGCGAACTCGGGACTCGCTCACGACCGTCCGCGGCTTGTCGCCTATGAGGCCGATGTTCGCGACAGCGAGCGCGCCAGGGCGGTCGTGGAAACGATCGTCACCAACTTCGGAGGCGTGGACGCGCTGGTAAACAACGCCGGAGTCCGTCGCGACGCACTTCTGTACAACATGCAGGAGAGTGAGTGGCGCGATGTCATCGAGACGAACCTCTACGGCCCGTTTGCGCTGACGAAGGTCGTCGTCCCGGTGATGCTGCAGCAGCGCAGCGGAGTGATCGTGAACGTCACATCGCTGTCCGGTCTTCACGGCGTGGTCGGGCAGACGAACTACTCCGCCGCCAAAGGGGCGCTCGTGGCCATGACGCGTTCCCTGGCGCGCGAAGTCGCGCGGGGTGGTATCCGCGTCAACTGCGTCGCGCCCGGTCTCGTCGACACCGACATGACTGCGAATCTCGATCCCGAAGTGAAAAAGGAAATGCTCAAGCAGATCCCGCTGCGGCGGATGATCCGCGCCGACGAAGTCGCGGCGGCAATCGCTTTTCTGATCTCCGACGACGCCAGCGGAATTACAGGGCAGGTTTTGTGTATTGATGGCGGCGCATCGGCATGACGGAGGTCGTCGGTCGTCGGTCGTAGGTCGTGGGGGCCTTTTGGCGACAAGGCCCAACGACCGATGACCTACGACCCACGACCTATGTACTTTTCCGTTGTCATTCCGACCTATAACCGTCTAACCATGCTCCTGCGGGTACTCGCGGCGCTGCAGGAACAGCTCGACGCGCCGGAGTTCGAGACGATCGTCATCAATGATGGTTCATCGGATGATACGGATCGCGCCCTCCGCGAGCGGCGCGACATCACCTATCGCCTGCAGCAGAACTCCGGTCCCGGTCGCGCGCGCAACCTTGGCGTTACGCTGGCGCGCGGACGTTTCGTGGTCTTCATCGGTGACGACACTGTGCCGGAGCTTCGATTCCTCGCCGAGCACGTGCGCGTACATCGCGAGTCGCACGACGATCGCCTGATCGCATGCCTCGGCTACACCGGATGGCCGAACGAAGAGCGCATCACCGCGTTCATGGATTACATCAATGACTACGGATTGCAGTTCGGCTATCGGCTGATCGAGGATGGAGCGACTGTTCCGTTCAACTTCTTCTATACGTCGAACATCTCGATCGATCGCGAGCTGCTCGCCGCGAATCCGTTCGATCACACGTTTCCATCAGCGGCGTGGGAAGACATCGAGCTCGCCTATCGGCTGGACAAGCTCGGCCTCGAGATCCGCTACAACGCGCGCGCGATCACGCGACATCACCATCAGATGACGATCGACTCGTTCGCGCGCCGGCAGTACACGGTCGGCAAGGCGGGCGCGATCTTCTACCGCAAACATCCGGAGCTCGGCCACTTCCTGGGTGTCCACGAGCTGGAGACCCGCCCGCTCGCCGACGAGGCCCAGCTCGCGCGGCTGCGCCGCCGCGCGCGGATCGGTGAGCGTTTTCGGCTGCTGGCGAGGTCGCAGGTGTTCGAGACGTTGATGCGCGAGCATTACCTTCGCGGACTGCGCGACGGGTTGGCCGCTTCCGCGTAGAATCGCCCGCCGTGTTCGTCACGTTCGAAGGGATCGAGGGCTCGGGAAAGTCGACGCAGTTGCAGCGAGTCGCTTCCTTTCTGGGCGAGCGGGGACGCAAAGTGGTCACGACGAAAGAACCGGGAGGCACCGAGATCGCTGATCGCATCCGCGCCATCGTGCTCGATTCGAAAAACGTGATCGATCCGATTGCGGAAGTGCTCCTGTTTGCGGCATCGCGCCGGCAGCACACGGTGGAAGTGATTCGTCCCGCCATTGAGCGCGGAGAAGTGGTGCTGTGCGATCGCTACACCGACTCCACTCTCGCCTACCAGGGATTCGGACGACTGCTGAACCTCGATCAACTGCGCACGCTCAATCGCTGGGCCACCGGAGATGTCGATCCCGACCTCACGCTCATCTTCGATCTGCCCGAAGAGGTTGGACTCTCGCGAGCGGTTCGGCGGAACTCGGCCGCCGTCGATGACGAAGGGCGCTTCGAAGCGGAGGACCTCCGCTTTCATCGCCGCGTCCGCGAGGGTTATCTCTCGCTGGCAACCGCAGAGCCGAAACGATATGCGATCGTCGACGCGAACGGCGGCGTCGATGAAGTGTTCGATCGCACCATGAAAACTCTGCGAGCACGACTTCCGGAGCTCGTCGCATGAAATCGGCGGGAGACCTTCTCCTCGAAACCGCGCGTCGCGGTGAGCTTCACTATTCGATCATTCTCCATGGTCCGGCGCACGAGGATCTGCAGTCGCTGGCCATGCGCGCGGCCAAGGCCCTGAACTGCCTCAAACGAACGACAGGAGACAACTGTGCCGCGTGTCAGCGCATCGAGCGGCGTATTCATCCCGATGTGCACTTCGTCGAAGTGGCCGGCGATCGAAAACAGATCAGCGTCGATCAGATTCGCGACATTCTGAGCAATGCCGCGCTCAGACCGTACGAAGGCCGCACGAAAGTCTTCATCATCGATCCGGCGAGCGCGCTGACCGGCAGCGGATCGAATGCGCTGCTCAAAACACTCGAGGAGCCGGCGCGCGACACAATCTTCATCCTTCTCACGCGATCGCCCGATCTGCTTCTGCCGACGATCCGGTCACGATCGCAAGCGATCTATCTCGGCGGCGAAGAGCCGCGCGACGAAGAACTCGCTGCATTCCTGCGCGATGCTCTCACGCAATTCGCAACGCGCCGTGACGCCGCGGCACTCTTGAGCGCCGCCGCCGCCGTCTCGCAGCACGATGACCTGAGCGACGCGATCGCACTCCTCGGCTCCCTGCTGTGCGATGCCGCGGCAGGACGAATCCCGAAGGTCAGCGAGGCGGTATCACGCGATCGCCTGCTCGCTGCCGCCGATGGCGCGATGACAGCGCTGCGTAATCTCGTCGTGAACGCAGACCCGCGCCTCATCATCGAACAGGCGCTTGCCGAGTTGGTCGAGTGAGAAGGAAGAACCCCGCCTCGCGGCGGGGTTCGTGGGGTTTACTGGATGGACGTGGCGTGACAGCTCAGGGGCGAGTTTCTACTTCGGTAAGGTTCAAAGAAGAATTCAAGAGGCGATGAATCAATGGCAGGCTGGTAAAACAGAAAGCAGATCGCGCCTGCCCATCCAGTAATTTGAACTTCATCGTGTCGCTCATTATCGCACAGATTGTGAAAAATTTCTCAATGTAACAACAATGTGACAAGCCCTTGTTTCCCTTATAGATACCTGCTTGTCCTGGAAACGAATCGAGTGTAATACAGAACAATTGTTCGGTCCAGTTTCTTTTCGGAAACTCAACGCCGGGCGGAGAGCGCCGGCATCGGCGTGAGCGATCGGGCCAACGAAACATGCCCGCCGAGGGTCTCTGCGGGGGCGCCGTTGAGGAGAATTCGTACGCGTTTCGCCTCGGCGAAGTTCGCGACAACTGTCTGCACCAGCGAATAGATCGCCATCAGCTCCTGATGAGTCCCGGTCGCCCAGCCATCCGTCAAAGTAGGACCGCCGAGGTCGACGATCACCGTACCGTCGGGAAGAAGATACGCGGCGCGAACGGTCGCATCCGCCGGAAACAATCGGGGAAGTGCAGCGCTCGCTGATCCCTTCAGCAACTCGCGCACGACAACGGGCACCGCCGCGGCGGGATTCTCAGGAAGAGCGACGTCGCGATGTTCAGGCACGAGCAGCAGTTCGGATGATTCGAAGAAGAGGTCGACCGAGCGCACGGCGACTTTGTTCTCGACGTTGAGATTCGAGGTGAGCGGCTTTTTCTCTCTGCATGCTCCGAACACGGCGAGCAGCAGCACTACTACGTATTTCGGACGCACTACGTCCTGCCCTTTTGCGGTGAGGCCTGCTTGTTGACGCCAAGGACCGGCGTCTGAATGAGGCCGATGCGCGTCTCGTAGTCGATCTTGTAGCGCTGCACCGCGCGCACGAGCGCGTCGACCATCGTGTTCTGGAAGTCGTCGGATTTCAATTTCGCTTCTTCTTCGGGATTGGTGATGAATCCCACTTCGACGAGCGCGGCCGGCATCGTTGCGCCTACCAGAACCTTGAACGGCGCCTGCTTCACACCGCGATTCTGAACAGCGGTGACCGCGTTCATCTCTTCCTGAATGTCCTGCGCGAAGCGGCTCGACTCCTGGAGATACTCCTGCTGCGCGAGATCCCACAGGATGAGCTTCAGGTCGGTCGAGGGATTCGCCTTCGCAGCCGTCGCGGAAGCGTTCTCGGTCTCCGCCGCTCTGCGCGCGAGCTCGTCCGATGCTTCGAGCGACAGGAAATACGTCTCGCTGCCTTTCGCCCCCTTCACGACCGCCGCGTTCATGTGCACGGAGAGAAAGAGATCGGCTTTGTACTGGTTCGCAATCGCCGTTCGTTGATCGAGCGACACGAGGCTGTCATCGTCGCGCGTGAGCACGACCCGCGCGTTGATTTTCGATTGCAGCGCCGCGGAGAGTTTGCGAGCGACAGCGAGCGTGATGTCCTTCTCCATCAGACCACCGGGCCCGATCGCACCGACCTCTTTGCCGCCGTGACCGGGATCGATCACGATCGTGTGGATGCCCGCGGGCTCGGCCGGTTTGCTGCCCGGCACAGACGGTTGCGGCGCGCCGGGCATGGGCGCGGCGACTTTCCGCAGATCGAGAACGATGCGGAACGGATTCTCGAGCTTGTACGAATCGCCGGCGACGTCGGTTGATGTCAGTTGGATGCGCAGATCGCTGCCGGAAAACGAGGCGTGCGAGACATACGGATCGTCATACGCCTGCTCGGCAAAGGGGGCTTGCAGCGGCGCTTTGAAGTGGATCGCATACGCGCTCGGCTCTTTGATGATCGAATAGTCGGATGGACCGGAGAGCGTCAGCACGATTTTTGACAGGCCCTGGATGTTGGTCACCGTCATCTGCACGGTGACGATCGACTGCAGCCGCGGCTTGATGGTGAGCACACGCGCCGCCATGTCCCACGCCGCCTCCATCTCCGCGGCCTTGCCGAGAAATCCGTGGAAGAATTGCCACGGCACATACGGCGCTCCGCCGATGACGATCGGCGCAACCGGCATCTCGATGAGATCGTCGCGCACGACGCCGAAACGGCTGTCCGGTCCGAACGCCGCGATCGTATTGTTGAGCATGATTTTGAATCCGGTGCTGTCCGGCTGGATCGTTCCGCCTAACGCGGCCACCACTTCGTTCGCAGACACATATGTCTGTCCGGACTGCTGAACGAAGGTGATCGGCTTGTCGCCGGCGGGCGTCCTGAGAGTCGCCTGATTTGCAGCCTGCGCGAGAACAATCGAGGCGAGGGCGAGCAGAACGACCGATCCGATGAGGAGGAGGAGACGTTTCATTTCCAGAGTGAATTATCGCACGCGGAATCGCGTGATAGGCTCGCGCAGATGACGCGATTCGCGGCCTGTGTCGTCGCTGTTGCGCTCGCCGCATGCGGGGCCGATAAGCCCAATCAGACGCCGCTCAGCAAGGAGCCGGTCAGCGTCCGCGGATGGATCGAGGATATCGAAGGCGCCACACACTCGAAGACTCCCGAGATGGAGACAGCGCGCCGTACACAGCTCTTTCAGGCCACCTCCGTTTGGATCGAAAACGCGCCCTACGCGTCCGGCGGCGTAGCTGAGAATGGGGCGTTCATCTTCCTCGACGTGCCGCCAGGCAACACGACGATCGGGTTCAACGCGCCGGGAGCCGAGCAGGCGCAACTCGTCATGCGGAACATCCCCGGCAACGCGGACGTCTTCGTGCCCGGGCTCGTTCTGAAAAAGAACGGTGCCAGTGTCGTGAACCCTCGAGACCTGAAAGTGCGCGTCCCCGCGCAAGTCAGCAAAGCGATGCCGACGGGACGGATGGCCATCATCGCCGGCGTTCAGGTGCCGATCGTCAGCACGCCGCTCGCGGAGTTCGTCGACCGGCACGACTATCCGCGGCCGCCGGGGTACAGGGCGGTGGCGATGTACAAATGACCGTCACGAAGTGACGATCTCCGCGAACTTTTTCAAATCGATATTCCCGCCGGAGACGACGGCGACGATCGGGCCTTCGCCTGCTTTTCCCGACAACGCTGCGGCGACTGCCAGTGCGCCGGCGCCTTCCGCGATCACGCGCATCTTCTCGGCGACCAGTTTCATCGCGCGCTTCACCTCCTCGAGCGTGACGACGATCGAGCCGTCGACGACGCCGTGCATGCGATCCCACATGCGCGGGAAGATGCTCTTGCCTCCCGCACCATCGACGAAGGAGGCCTGCCATTTCTCGAATACCTGCGGTCCACCAGCCGCGAACGACGCCGCGCCGGGTGCAGCCGTTTCCGGCTCCGCGCCGAAGATGCGTACTTTCGGCGCGAGCGCGCGGATCCCGCTGCCGACGCCGGTGACCAATCCTCCGCCTCCGATCGCGGTGATGACCGTCTTCACGTTCGGCAGATCTTCGATGATCTCCAGCCCGAGCGTCGCGTTGCCGGCGATGAAGTCGTGATCGTCGAACGGGTGGATGAATGTTCCTTCGACACCGGGGAACTCACGGTCATCCATCGCCTGCCAGCATGCGTCGAAGGGTGCTTTCACCAGTCGCGCGCCGAGGTTGCGCATGCGCTCGACCTTCGTCTCGGCCGCGGTTTCGATCACCACGACCGTGCACGGAATGTTCGCCGTGCGGGCCGCGTAAGCAACCCCCTGTCCGGCGTTGCCCGCACTGATCGTCCAGACCCCTTTCGCACGCGCTTCCGGTGAGAGCATCGCCACAGCGTTGGCCGCGCCACGGATCTTGAATGCGTTGATCGGCTGAAGATTTTCCAGTTTGAGCCAGATCTCCGGCGCCGGTGCGCCATGACGAAGTTGGATGAGCGGCGTCCGCGTGATGACGCTCTTGATGCGTTCGCGCGCGGCGCGGATCTCGTCAAGCGATACGGGGCGCACAGGGGGCGGGGCGACGGCCACCGCGAGATTCTATATGTGCTCGGTGCTCGGTGCTCGGTGCTCAGCACTCAGCACCAACCCTCGGCATGTGTCATGCTCCGTTTTACACATATGGCAACAGAAGAAACTGAAATCAATGTCGCTGATGGAGAGCGCTGGCTCTCCGTCATCGCCGGCAGCGCGCTGGCTGCGTACGGATTGAAACGGCGATCGATCCCCGGTCTGGTGCTCGCCGGCCTCGGCGGCGCTCTCGTCTGGCGCGGCGCCACAGGACACTCCCTCCTCTACGAAGCCCTCGGCGTCTCGACAGCCCCTGACCGAGGCGATCAGGTGAGCGTTCCGTATGGGCATGGCATCCGCGTCGAGAAGAGCGTGACGATCAACTCGACACCCGAAAAACTCTACTCGTTCTGGCGCAACTTCGAGAACCTGCCGCGGTTCATGGATCATCTCCAGTCGGTCGAGGTGATCGATGACAAAAGGTCACACTGGGTGGCCAAAGGTCCGGCGAAAATCAAAGCGGAGTGGGACGCGGAGATCATCAACGAGATCCCGAATGAGTTGATCGGCTGGCGCTCCGTCGATGGCTCGCGCGTCGATAATGCCGGCTCCGTGCATTTCACTCCGGCCAGCCGCGGCACGAAAGTCCGAGTGCTTCTTCGCTACGACCCGCCGGCCGGGTTACTCGGCGCGGCGATCGCAAAGATGTTCGGAGAGGACCCCGCTCGACAGGTGAAAGAGGATCTGCAGCGCCTCAAAGAGCTCATCGAGTAGCGGCCGCGTAGATCCGAAGCGTGGTCGGATCCTGAAGGAACACAACGTTCGCGGGACCGACGGCATTCGAGAATGTGCCATTCACGCGCGCGATCCGCTTCAGCTCGCGAACGACCGCGTCGTTGCGGAGAGTCCGGCCGCTGTTCTCGCCTGATTTCACGGCCGTGGTCGCGCCGCTCTTCACGACGACGGCGAAGAGGTCCAACGCACGAGGAGCCGAGCCGCGTGCCACTCCGTTGTCGAGCGTCACGCTCGCATCCCGCCTCTCGCGCGACGCACGCGCGATCGCATCCGTCAGCGCGCGCCGATCGGAGCCGACCATCTGCCGCTCACCGTTGACGATCGCCTGCGGCGTGTAAGCGCTGTCGAGATTCATCGCTCTCACGTATGCAACCTGGCGTTCCGACCATTGATGCGATGAGAATGGATCGCGCCAGCCGAGGTGGTCCCAGTAGTCGACGTGGAAGGCGAGGGGGATGATGTGAGGATCGCGCGCGAGCTCCGAGAGAAGCGCGTCGGCCGGCGGACAGCTCGAGCAACCCTGCGAGGTGAAGAGCTCGACGACGACCTTGCTGTCCGCCGCGCGAGAGCGCGCGGCGCTCCACAAGAGGACGACGGCGATCAGCAGGATCCTACGCGGCATTCTTCTCTTCTGATGCCGGCACGACTCGAAGGTTACGACGGCGAAGTCCCGCCGTCTGCACGAGCGCGACGCCGGCGAGGATCACGCACATCGCCGCGATCGACACCCAGGTCAGCTCTTCGTGGAGGATCAGCCATCCCGCGATCACCGCGATCACCGGATTCACGTATGCGTAGAGCGACATCTTCGTCGTGCGGATGTGGGCGAGCGCGTAGACGTAGGCACTGTAAGCGATGATCGAACCGAACACCGTCAGATAGGCAAGAGCGGCGAATGTGCGCGGCGTGAACGTCAGTCGCGCCGGCTCGCCGATCAGAATCGCGATGACACCGCAGATGGCGCCGCCGAACAGCATCTGCAGACTCGCGGACACCATCAGCGGCACATCTTTCAGATAGTACTTCCCGCGCACGGATCCGAGCTGCCACGATATCGAGCCGAGCTGCATCGCCAGCGCACCGATGACGAAGTGCATGTCGTACGACCCGCCGGCGCCTTTCGGCGTGACGAGCATCGCCACGCCGCCGAAGCCGATGAGCATGCCGATCGCGCCGCGCGCATCCAGGCGCTCGCCGCCGCTGCGAAACAGCTCGATCAGCGTCATCCAGAACGGCGCGGTGGCCACGAAAAGAGCGGCGAGGCCGCTCGGCACCCACTGCTCGGCCCAGACGACAGCGAGATTGCCGACGGCGACCATCAGAAATCCGATGAGGACGAGATTGGCGAGCGTGCGCGCGTCGCGCGGAATTCGCTCGCCGCGCATCGTCGCGATGGCGAGCATGGCGATGCCCGCGATCACAAAGCGGATCGACGTCAGAACGAATGGCGGAATCGTCTCGACGGCGACACGAATGGCCAGATACGTCGTCCCCCACACGATGCAGACAGTGACGAACGCGGCCAGTGCGAGCCCGCGCTCCCGCTTCATGACCTCACCTCTCCGAGGATGATGCCGCCGACTTTTTCGCAGTGCGTTTCCATGACGATCGTCGTGCGCGTCGTCAGCGATAAAGGCGCGGCCGCCAATCGCATCAGCAGCGTGTTCAGCGACGAGATAGAGCCGGTGCGAACCTTGATGAAGTAGCAGTCATCGCCGGCGACCGAATGCACTTCCAGGATTTCGTCCGTAGACATGAGCTCACGGAATCTCTTCCACGCGGCCGCGGTGAGCGTCGTGCCGCGCGCGGCGACAAAAGCAGTGATTGTTTTTCCGACCGCATGCGGCTCGACGACCACTGTGGTGCCGCGGATGACGCCCTGCCGCTCGAGCTTCTCGATGCGATCGGCTACCGCCGGCCGCGATAGGCCGATCTGCTCCGCGATCTGGGCCGCGGGAGCGCGACCATCACGAAGCAGGGTCTCGACGATGCGAAGATCGAGGTCATCCAGTTCGACAGCCACTCAGTAATTCTACTTACGATTCGTAGCATTGTCGAGCGTTTGACCTTCATTACGTCAGCGTGCAAGGGCGGCCACCGCCAGGCCTGCAGCGCGCAAGCGGCTGCCGCGCATCCCTTTGCGGATGATCCGGCTGAGGCGCGGATAACAGAACTCCGACCGCCGAAGCGCGGAGCGGAGAAGATCACGCTGGAGGTATTCGATCTTCACCGCCCGCGCCGGATCGGCCAACAGTCGGCGCAGCGACTCGCGACTCAAAACCACCGAACGGAGCTTGATCTCACCGGTGACGGAAAATCGGATCGAGTCGCGATCGTCCGAGCAGACACGAGCCACACTCCCGGCCGGGAGAACGCTCGTGATCTCGTGGGCAATGCGCGTCTCTTCAGCGGGTCCGTGGCTCTGGTTCATAAGGTCTCCGTTCGATCTGCTCTAATAGACGTCAAACCTCGATTGAAGTTTCTACGGCCCACGCCAAACTTCTGTGAACACACCGTCAAAAAAAGTGACTTTCGTCCCGATCGGACGCGCTGCCGAGGCCAAAAGCGACGAGACGCTGCTCGACGTGGCTCGCCGGGCGGCGGTCCCGATCGGCAATTCCTGCGGTGCCATCGGCGTCTGCGCGCGATGCCGCGTTCGCATCGTTTCCGGTGCGGAAAACCTCACCCCGCCCACGGCCATCGAAACGCAGGTCGCGCAGCGAAGAAAGCTCGACGCCGACGAACGGCTGGCGTGTCAGGCCGTTGTGTTGGGCGACTGTGAGATCACCACGACGTATTGGTGACAGAAGGTGCTCAGCACCCGCCTACCAGCTCCCGCGATTCCGGATGAACATGCAGTCGCCGTAGCTGTAGAAGAAGTACTTGTGCGCGATCGCTTCGCGATAAGCGGCGCGAATCGTCTTCACTCCTGCGAACGCGGAGACGAGCATGATCAGCGTCGACTCCGGGAGATGAAAATTCGTCAGGAGGCGATCGACTGCGCGGAACTCATAACCGGGCGTGATGAAGATGTTCGTCTCTGTGCGACCGGGCTCGAATCGTCCGCGGCGGATCGCGCTCTCCAACGCTCGCACGGTAGTCGTTCCGACGGCCACGATTCTTTTCGCGCGATTCAGGGTGGACGCCGCGGACTCGCTGATCTCATAGATCTCGGCGTCCATCACGTGCTCGGCGACGTCGTCCACCTTTACCGGCTTGAAGGTGCCGATCCCGACATGCAGGGTGATGCGGACGATCTCGTTGTGCTTCGCGATCTCATCGAGCATCTCGTTCGTGAAGTGCAGACCGGCGGTCGGTGCCGCGATCGCGCCCGGCTCGGCGGCGTACACGGTCTGATAGGACTCTCGGTCGCTCTCGCGCGGCTGCGGACGCTCGATGTAGGGAGGCAGAGGCATGACGCCGAGGCGTTCGAGGTCGGCGAGATCGCCTTCGAAACGAAGGGTGAGAGGACGCTTCTCGAGCACGCGCGCGGAAAGGTGCTCGCCGAACCGCAGTTCGTCGCCGGCGTGAAGGCGCCGCGCCGGATTCGCCCAGACTTCCCATGTCGCCGCGTCGATCCGCCGCGTGAGCAGCACCTCGATCCGTCGCTTCATCTGTCCCTTCGGCTCGGCGAAGAGCCTCGCCGGGATCACGCGCGTGTCGTTGATGACGAGCATGTCATCCGGCTCGAGGAGAGACGAAAAGTTTGCGAAGTTGTCGTGCTCGATCAACGGCGTGCCGTCGCGCGGCGTCACCACCATCATGCGTGATCGACCGCGTGGGCGAGGGTCCTGGGCGATCAGCTCGTGCGGAAGTTCGTACGCGAAGTCCGAGCGGTTCATTACAATCCGCGGCGGATGATACGCGCGCGTGTGATCACCTGCAGCGATGGTGTGTCGCTCGGCAAACGCGAGGATCGCTCCGGGCCGGCGGTGCGCGATGTGTTGACGCGCAACGGTTATGAAGTGGATCGCATCGTCGTTGTCGCCGACGACATCGACGCGATTGCCGGAGCGATTACCGATGCGACCAAAAGCGTGCGCCTCGTTGTCACGACGGGAGGAACCGGCGTCGCGCCGCGCGACGTCACGCCCGAAGCGACGATGCGCGTATGCGATCGCCTCATTCCGGGATTCGGTGAGCTGATGCGGGCGCGATCACTCGAGAAAACTCCGATGGCATCGCTCTCGCGCGCTCAGGCGGCGACGCGCGCCTCGGCACTGATCGTGAACTTACCCGGCTCGGTGAATGGCGCATGCGAAAATCTGGAAGCCGTCCTGCACCTGATTCCTCACGCTCTCGATCTGCTGAGCGGACGGCAAGACGTCCACGGCACGGCAGCCTCAGTGAAGCCCGACCGGTAACCGTTCGCACCGGCCTGGAGGTGCTTCTCGATGATCCGCGGCCGATCATCGGCAAACGCATCGGCCTCGTGACGAATCAGAGCGCCGTGACGAGCGATCTGCAGCATGCCGTGCCGCTGCTCCACGCCGGCCGCGGATGGAAGCTCACGACACTCTTCGGCCCCGAGCACGGAATCTGGGGCGAAGCGCAGGACATGGCGCATGTCCGCGACTCCGTCGATCCGCTGACGGGCCTTCGCGTCCACTCGCTGTACGGCGGCACGGAAGCCGATCTCGCGCCGAGCCGCGAAATGCTCAAAAGCATCGAAGCGCTCGTCATCGATCTGCAGGACATCGGCTCGCGCTACTACACCTTCATCTACACGATGGCGCTCTGCATGCGACAGGCAGCGGCGATCGAGCTGCCGGTGATCGTACTCGATCGTCCCAATCCGATCGACGGCGTGCATCTCGAGGGCAATATCCGCGAAGAGAAGTATTCGAGCTTCGTCGGCATGTTTCCGCTGCCGACACGCCACGCGATGACCGCGGGCGAGCTCGCGCGCTACTTCAACGAGGTCTTCAAACTGAATTGCAATCTCACCGTCGTGTCGATGCGCGGCTGGAAGCGATCGATGTGGTGGGGCGACACCGGACTGCCATGGGTGATCCCGTCACCCAACATGCCCACGGTCTTCACCGCCGCTGTCTATCCAGGCATGTGCCTTGTCGAAGGAACAAATCTCAGTGAAGGCCGCGGAACGACGCATCCGTTCGAGTTTTTCGGAGCGCCGTGGCTGAATCCGTTCAAGCTCGCGGAAGAGCTGAATCGTGTCGATCTGCCGGGGGTCCGATTCCGGCCGCACTATTTCCTTCCCGTATTTCAGAAGCATGCCGGCAAAGTCTGCGGCGGTGTCGAGTTGCACGTGAGGAATCGCGCGATCTTCGAACCGTACCGCACCGGGCTGTGGTGCGTGAAAGTCGCGCGCGATCTCGATCCCGAAAAGTTTGATTGGCGGCGCGAGACCTACGAGTTCGTCTCCGATCGCCTGGCCATCGATCTCCTCGCCGGCAGCGCGCGCTATCGGGAGATCGTGGAAAGCAGCGGCGACATCGATGAGTGGGTCGCCGAGTGGGAAGAGCCGCTCAGGGAGTTTGCGCGCCGCCGGCACGATTTTCTGCTCTATTGAGGGGTCAGGTCTTCAATTTTCACTTTCTTCTACACTCTGAAGAAAAAAAGTGAAAAGTGAAGACCTGACCCCATCGATCCTCTACGAAGACGACGCGCTCATCTTCATCGACAAGCCTCCGAACATCGTCGTCCAGCGCGCCCACGATGCGGATGAGCCGGTCCTCTACGATCTCGTCGCGGAGCACACATCGCCGCTTTTCCTGATGCAGCGTCTCGACCGCGGTACGAGCGGCGTGATGTTCTTCTCGAAGCGCGCCGACGTCAACGCGAAACTGACGCGACAATTCGAGCAGAAGCGCATCCGCAAAACGTATCTCGCGCTGTGCGAAGGCGAGCTCGCGCAGCGGCAGACAATCGACGCTCCGCTCAAACGCATCGGCGCCATCAAATTCGGTGTACGCGAAGGCGGCCGTCGCGCCGTCACACATATCGAACCGGTGAGCTCGACAAGCGGCGGCTCTCTCGTGGCCGTGCAGCTCGAGACGGGCAGAACACATCAGATTCGCGTGCATCTCGCGGCAATTGGTCATCCATTGGTAGGAGATTGGCTTTATGGATCTCGTAACGCAGAAAGGCCCATGCTCCACTCAGCAGAGCTCGATATGACCCATCCCATGACAAATACGCCACTTCGCGTTTCCGCGCCGCTTCCGGCCGATTTTCTGACCGAAATCAACCGTCGTGGAATCGTCATTCCAAGAGGACAGACCGACACCGGCAGAGTGCAGCTAAACTATTGATTCGGCTAGAATAAAGCCACCGAACATGCCGTTACAGAAGGCATGGAGAAGACCATGAGAACCTGGACGAAGATCGCGTTTGTGCTCCTGTTTGTGCCGCTGGTCGCGTCGGCGCAATTCAAGGATCTGGACGCAGCGATGTCGAACCTCAATCGCGGCTTCGGCAGCGGCGACGTGCAGGCGATCATTGCCGGAATCGGCGACGGCGAGCAGGTCATGCTGCAGTTCCCGGGTCTCACCGACAAGAGCGGTTTCTTCGGCAAGGACCAGGCCGCGTATCTGCTCGACGGACTCTTCAACAAGGCCAAACCGACGAACTTCGAACCGACGAGCTCGAAGAAGGTCAGCGCCGAAGGTCAGTACCACATCACGGCGCGATGGACGGTCGACAACGCCGGGAAGCCGGAAACGCGCGAGATCTACATCACGCTGCGGAACAAGAACGATCGCTGGTCGATCGCGTCGGTGCGCTCGGCGAGCCGATGAGGAAAGGTCGTGGGTCGTAGGTGGTGGGTCGTGGGGCTGCTTCGCAAGAACGCTGAGGCCCCTACGACCTACGACCGACGACCGACGACCATCCTCCTAGCCGTCTTCATCATCCTCATCGCCGGAACGCAAGTCGTCACGTGGTGGACGGTGCGCTCGCTCTCGCGCGATTTCGACGCGCGCGCGCAACGACACCTCAACGTCGATGTGCAGCGCGTTCGCGAGCGCATCAAGGCGATCGAGTCGGAGCTCGACGCTTCAGCCGACCGGCTTCAGGCGCAGCTCGCGAAACAGAGCTCCGATCATCGCGCCGCACTCTTTCGCATCCTCAGCGACGAAGTGCATTCGCGGCCCGGCCACGGCGCGCGTATCGTGACTCCTCTCGGCGAATCGCTTGCGTGGTGGGGCGAGGATCTTCCCCTCGCCGCGTACCGTCGCTACCGGTTCGACGTCACCAATCTGTACATCACATCGATTCGTGATCTGCCTTCGATGCGTGTGGAGACATTCGCGCGCATTCCGAACGAGGGCAGGACGATGCACCGCTTCCATTCGAGCGACGCGTGGATCGTCTCGATGAAGTTTCACGGCGGCTTTCTGCAGCAGGAGCCGACGACTCGGCGTTACTTGATCGACCGGCAGGCCGAGGCGTCGCTCTGGCTCGATGTCGCCACGCGTGGCCAGGCCGAGGTGATCGATGCGACGAGAGATGCGGGGCGGAACACGACGGCGCTGCTCATCGCCATCGCCTGCATCGTCGCTCTGGTACTCAGCCGCGAACGCGTTCCGCGTCTCGGGACCATTGTACTGATCGTCGTGGCGCGTCTCGCTCTCGTGGCCGTCGAACTGCGCGACGATCCGTTCAATATCTTCGGCTTCTCGGTCTACGGCTCGCGCATTCTCGGACCGCTGTCCCGTTCGCCGATCGATCTTCTGCTCACCGCGGCAACGCTGCTGGCCATCGTGGTTGCGGCCAGCCGCTCTGCGCCGAAGCGTGCGGTGGCGATCAGAGTCGTGATCGCGCTGCTGCTGGCGTTCGGTTTCATCACCGTCGCGCAGAACCTCGTCGACAATTCACGGATCTCCGCGATCCCGGAGCACATCCTGCCGGTCAGCGCGGCCCAGGGCGTTCTGCTCGGCGCCCTGCTGTTTCTTGCATTCGCGATTCTGCGAATCACGTGGCACTCGGCGCCGCGCACGACTGCGCTCATCGTCGCCGGCGTCGCTGTCATTCCCATTCTCGTGATCGGCTACGCGATGTCGCCGGCGCGTGGCGGCGCGTTTCTCGTCGTCGCCTCGGCAGTGCTCATCGCGACGCTGTTCTGTGCGGTCGTTTCCAATCGCTCGGCACGTATGGTGGCGATGGCGCTGCTCACCGTCCCAGTGGTCTTCGCACCGATCCAGATCTTCGAGCGAGGCGCCGCTCGCCGTTTCGTCGCCGATTCTTACGCGCCACTCGTCGTCGGCGAAGCGGGACAGCTCCGCACGATGATCGAGGACACGCTGCGCAATGAGTTTTCGCGAACAGAGTTGAGCGCGATTCTTCCTGACGATTACCGGCACATGAATCTCGACGATCTCGCGTACGCGCTGTGGCTGCGCTCCGATCTGTCGAAGTGGCGCGTGCCGGCGGTGATCACGATCCGCGATGAGTTCACGCGCACGCCGATCAGCAGGTTCGGTGTCGGATTGCCGCAGTTCGAAGAACGCACGACGACTGTCGGTCGCGAGGTGTTGCAGGTCGGCAGTCTCCGCCGCGATCTCATCCATCACGACTTTCGGATGATGGTATGGGGCACGACAATCGCCGAGGGCAGCGTGCATGTGGTCAACCCGGCCGATCCGGGAGCGACGGCGTTCGCCGATGTCTATCGCGACTTCTTCCAATCGGAGCCCGATTCGGCCGCGGAGATCCATCGGCAGGTGGAACCCGCTGTCTACGATCGCGACGGTAACGCGGAGTCGCCGGTGACGCTTCGACTTCCTCAGAACCCGTCGTGGTACATCGCGCGATTGCGTCCCGGCACCGGCTTGTGGGTGAAGAGCGGCGTGGAATCGTCGGAGATCTATCTGCGTCGCACCGACAACGCCCTCTACGCGTTTCCGCTGCAGACGCCGACGCTCCAGCAACAGATCCGCCGCGCCGGCGGGCTCGCCATCTGGGCTCTGGTCTCGGTGATGCTCGTTTCGGCGTGGTGGTCGCTCCCCGCGTTCCTCGCATTCATCCGCAGCATTCCGCGAGGCCTCGACTTCCGCGCGCGAACATCGCTCTATCTGATGGGCGTGGTCATCCTTCCGCTGCTCTTCTTCGTTCTCTTCGTGCGCGCATACCTGTCGAACCGGCTGCAGGATGAGTACATGCAGCGCGGCCAGACAGCGCTCAATGCAGCGCAGCGCGTCATCGAAGACTACCTGGCGTCACAGACGACGGCCGCGCCCGAGCAGGTTCTCGACGATGAGATCCTGAGCTGGCTCGCGCGCGTCATCGGTCACGATCTGCATCTCTATCGCGGTGAGTCGCTCGTGGCCTCGAGCCGCCGCGATCTCTTCGCCGCGCACGTCGAGTCGCAGCGCCTCCCCGGCGACATTTACTCCTCGATCGTCCTCAGCGGCCGGCAACTCGTGCAGGTGACGCGAAGGTCGGGCACGGCGCAATTCGTGGAAATCTACAGCCCCGTCAATCTAGAACGCGGCCGCAGCTACACCCTCGCACTGCCGTTCATCGTCCAGGGCCGGCAGATCGAGGCAGAGGTCAACGACCTCGCCACGACGATCTACATGATGCTGATCTTCATCGCGCTCGCGGCGATCGCGGTGGCATTCCGCATCGCGCGCGGAGTGACGCGGCCGGTGCAGGGACTCGTGGCCGGCGCACGGGCCGTCGCACGCGGCGACTTCGATGTCGATCTGCGCGTCCCACACGATCCGGAGATCGGCCTGCTCGTGACGACGTTTCGCGACATGGCCCGCTCCATCAAACAGCAGCAGGAGGATCTGCGCCACGAGCGCGACCGGCTGCAGACACTGCTCGAGAACATCAACGCCGCCGTCGTCGTCCTCGACGGCCAGTTGCGCGTCGCCGCCACCAACCTCGCCGCCCGCAACCTCCTCGGCATCAGCGAAGACGCCGCTCCCGAGCCGCTGCGCGGACGGTATCCAGCGCTGCGCGAGTTCGTCGATTCCCATCAGCGGCGGCGTGCCGAGTCGGAGGAGATCGAGCTGAATGTCGACGGGAAGCTGCGCACGTTTCGCGTATCGATCGTGCCGCTGCCCGATTCCGACGAGGAGATGCTCATCGCCGAAGACGTGACGGAGATCCTCCGCTCGAATCGCCTGGAAGCCTGGGGCGAGATGGCGCAGCAGGTCGCGCACGAGATCAAGAATCCGCTCACGCCGATTCAGCTCACCGCCGATCATCTTCGCGCAGTCGCAGAACGCAACGATCCGAATCTTCCGTCCGTCGTTCGCAGCGCCGTCGACAACATCCTGCGACAGGTCGTGACGCTGCGCGAGACCTCGAAGGAATTCAGCGATTACGCTTCCCTTCGCCAGGCACAGAGGAAACCGCTCGACCTCAAGCGACTGCTCGAAGAGCTCGCCGCGGCTTATGAAGCGCGGACGAATTTTCGCGCCGAGATCGCTCCCAGCACACCCGATCATTTCGCCGGCGATGCGCGTCTGCTCCGTGGGGCGATCGCCAACCTCATCGAGAACGCGATTCAAGCGGCGCCGCGAGGCCGCGTGCGCCTCGGCAGTTACGGCGTCGACTCCAAGGTGGTCATCGAGGTCGAAGACAATGGACCAGGTGTCGAACCTGAGCTGCTGCCGAAGATCTTCGACCCCTATTTCTCGACAAAAACCACCGGCACCGGCCTCGGCCTTGCAATCGCGCGGAAGGCTGTGGAAGAGCACGGTGGGACGATTTCGGCCGAGAACCTCAATCCTGGGTTGCGGGTAAGTATCGAGTTGCCCGTCCGTTAGCTCGCAATTTTCCCCTGTACAATCGCGTTTCACACGATCCGCCCATGCGAAACCTTGTCCTCGGCATCATCGTCCTCGCTGTCGTCAGCGCCCCTCTGGCGCAGGGTGAAGGTCCGCTGGACGAGACACGCATCACGCTGCGGCAGGAAGTGCTGCGGATGATCAATGTCGATCGCGAGAAGTACGGCCTGTCCGACGTCGATCTCGACGTCGAGGCTTCGGCGATCGCGGACTCGTACTGCCGCAATCAGATCGCCAATGGTACGACCGGCCACTTCACCACCGATGGCTACGCGCCGTACATGCGGTACTCGTTCGCCGGCGGCAATGACGGAGTGAGCGAGAACGCGGCGGCATGGTCGGCGAACTATCGCTTCAGCGATCGCGCGCTCTACGAGATGGCGCGCCGCTCCGAAGCAGCGATGATGAGCGAGCTTGCGCCGCACGACGGCCATCGCCGCACGATCCTCGATCCATTCGCGACGCATGTCGGCATCGGCTTGGCCTGGGAGCGCGGCGAATTCCGCCTGACGCAGGAGTTCATCCGCCGTTACGTGACGTGGTCGCGGCCACTGCCGCGCGCCGCGGCGATCGACGAGCCGATCAGCGGCAGCGGACGACCGGCAGACGGCTACCGCATCGAGGCGATCAGCGTTCATCACGAAGCGATCCCGGAGACGATGAACGCTCGTGTGGCCAATGCCGTCACGTCGTACAGCCTGCCCGACAAGCGGCGCGATTACCTGCCGCGGCTGCGCAGCTTCGCGCATCGCCACGATGACGGCACGATTCACCT
>DASXRT010000145.1:0-7228 GCA_036506455.1 Thermoanaerobaculia bacterium | reverse complement strand
TATCGCATCGGCCTGATCGACACGGAACTCTCGTTCGAAGCGGCGCGTGAGCGGTACCACATCAACGAGCGGGCCGCGCGTTTCGCGGATGATCGGGGGTTCTCCCGAAGAATTCGAGATTGAGTGCCCTCACCCGGCGCTTCGCGCCACCCTCTGCCGCAAGCGGGAGAGGGACACTCGGCCGTCTCGATTCGATATGCTCCGCGCATGAAGAAACGATTCGCGATCACACTGGCGTTTGCCGCTTCGATTGCCACTGCTCAGATCGACCCCGCTCTCTTTCGTGAAATGCGCTGGCGCATGATCGGACCGCTTCGCGGCGGCCGAACGGTTGCCGCGGCAGGCATCGCCTCGCAACCGAGCGTCTTCTATATCGGCGTCAACAACGGCGGCGCATGGAAGACGAACGACTTCGGCCGCATCTGGACGCCGATCTTCGATGATCAGCCGACCGGCTCGATCGGTGCGATCGCCATCGCCGAGTCGGATCCGAACATCATCTATGTCGGGAGTGGGGAAGGGTTGCAACGTCCCGATCTCTCGACCGGCGACGGCATCTACAAGTCGACCGACGCCGGCAAGAGTTGGACGCACCTCGGCCTCCGCGATGGACAGCAGATCCCGATGATCGCCGTCGACCCTCGAGATCCCGATCGTCTCTTCGTCGCCGTCCTCGGCCATCCGTACGGACCGAATCGGGAGCGGGGCATCTTCCGCTCGACGAACGGCGGCAAGACGTTCGAGAACGTTCTCTATCGCGACGAGAACACCGGCGGCATCGATGTCGTGATCGATCCGTCGAATTCGCAGACGATCTACGCGGCGATGTGGGAATCGCGACAGGCGCCGTGGGAGAACGGAGTGTTTCGCGGAGCAGGGAGCGGTCTATTCAAATCGACCGATGGCGGCACCACATGGCGGCAGTTGACGAAAGGCTTACCGGCGAACGACAAGATCGGCCGCGTCGGCATCGAGGTCGCCCGAGCGAATCCAAACCTCCTCTACGCGATCTGCGGCATTCGCAAGGATGCCGGCGGCGTATATCGATCCGACGACGCCGGTGAATCGTGGCGCCGGATCAATGATGATGAGCGGCTGTGGGGCCGTCCGGGCGACTTCAACGAAGTGCGCACCGATCCGAAGAATCCCGAGACTGTTTATATCGCGAACGTCGTTACGTGGAAGTCGACCGATGGCGGCAAGACGTTCCAATCGTTGCGCGGCGCGCCCGGCGGTGACGACTACCATCGCCTGTGGATCAATCCGAACGATCCGCGGATCATCCTCAACGCATCTGATCAGGGCGCGGTCATCACCGTGAACGGCGGCGAGTCGTGGAGCTCCTGGTACAACCAACCGACCGCGCAGATGTTTCACGTCTCCACCGACAACGCGTTTCCGTATCGCGTATGCGGCGGACAGCAGGAGAGCGGCTCCGCGTGCGTCGCCAGCCGCAGCGACGACGGCGCCATCACCTTTCGCGAGTGGCATCCCGTCGGCGCAGAAGAATATGGATACGCCGTCCCCGATCCGCTCGATCCCGACCTCATTTACGGAGGCAAGATCGCGCGATACAACCGGCGCACGGATCAGGTCGTCGACATCTCGCCGAAGGCGCTGCGCCGCGGGAACTATCGAGTCATCCGCACGCAGCCGATCGTCTTCTCGCCGGTCGATCCGCACATCCTCTACTTCGCGTCGAACACGCTGTGGAAGACGACGAGCGGCGGCAAATCGTGGACCGAGATCAGTCCCGACTTGACGCGCAAGACGTGGGAAGCGCCGGCGAATGTCGGCAAATACATCGGTTCGACCGAGGCGAAGTCGCGGCAGCGCGGGGTGATCTATGCGGTGGCGCCGTCGCCGCTCGAGATCAATCGCATCTGGGCAGGCACCGACGACGGGTTGATCTACGTCACGACCGACGGCGGCAAGAACTGGGACAACATCACGCCGAAAGAGCTCATCCCCTGGGCGAAGGTGTCGATCATCGAAGCGTCGCACTTCGATGCGAAGAACGCGTATGCAGCGATCAACACATTCCGCCTCGATGACCTCCGTCCGCACATCTATCGCACGCGTGATGGCGGGCAGACGTGGACGCGTATCACGATGGGCATCCCCGACGGCGGAATCATCAACGTGGTTCGCGAGGACCCGAAGACGAAGGGACTGCTTTTCGCCGGATCGGAGCGCGAGGTCTACGTCTCATTCGATGATGGCGATCACTGGCAATCATTGCGTCAGAACATGCCGGCGTCGTCGATTCGCGATCTCGTTCTGCACGATGATGACGTGGTCGTCGCGACGCACGGCCGCGGCTTCTGGATCCTCGACGACATCAATCCACTCCGCCAGCTCAGTGGAGGGCAGGCACCCTCGCCTGTCCATCTCTTCAAACCCTCGCGTGCCTGGCGCTTCCGCTGGAACAAGAACACCGACACGCCTCTCCCCGCCGACGAGCCGATGGGCCAGAACCCACCTGATGGCGCAGTCATCGATTACTGGCTCGCCTCGCCGGCGCAGAGCGTGACGCTGGAGATCCTCGACAGCAACGGCAAGCTCGTTCGCAAGTATTCGAGCGATGACAAGGCGGAACCACCGAAGGACATCGGCAACTGGCCGTGGTACTGGATCCGTCCCACGAAAGTTCTCTCACGCGATGCCGGCATGCATCGATTCGTCTGGGACGTGCACTATCAACCGTTGCCGCAGAAGAAGCCGCGTTTTCCGATCGCCGCGGTTCCGCACGACACCGCGCCCGAAGCGACATCACCGTGGGCGATGCCGGGCATGTATTCCGTGAAATTGACCGTCGACGGCCAGCCGTACACGCAGCCGCTCATCGTCAGAATGGATCCGCGCGTGAAAGCGTCGCGCGAATCGCTGCAGCAGCAGTTCTCGCTGTCGATGCGGATCTACGAAGACATGCGGCGCGTCGGTGCAGCGCTCGAGGACTTCGGCGCCATGGAAGAGAAGGCGAAGAGCGCGAAAGAGGCCAAAGACATCGCCGGCGAAGAGCCGGAAGAAGAAGGCCCGCGCCGAGCCGAAGCTCCTGACACGCTGACGAGTATCGCGACCTCGTTGCGCAGTCTTTTCGACGCACTCCAGGATGCCGACCTGGCGCCGACGACGCAGCTCGTCGCGGCGGTCGAGGACCGGCACAAAGCGGCGGAAGCGATCGTCGGACGGTGGCAGACGTACCGGAAGAAAAAGTAGGAGCCTTGGGAGTGCGGCGGCAAGCCGCCGCACTCCAAGGCGTTGATTAGCGCTTCGCTGCCGTCCGTTGCACGTTTTCTTGACGCTCTCATCGGTACAACAGGAGCATGCGAAAAGTGCTCGGGACGCTCCTCGCGTTTGTCGCTCTATCTCTCTCCGCGGAAACATTGCAACAGTTCGACGCGAAGCTCATCGATGAGTTGAGCGCGCTCGATCCTGGCGCGGTCGATATCTGGAACCACGCCAACGGCGCGCGGGCCGCGGGGCAGCACGACGTCGCCATGAAGCTGTACGCGGACGTCTATCAGCGCATCCCGAAGTTTGTCCATGCGCTGAGGCGTCAGGCTGGGGAGGAGCTGGCCATCGGCCGTCGCGATCTCGCGCTGCAGCATTCACGCGAGGCGGTCGGGATCGAGCGCTCAGCGGAGAACCTGGCTCGCCTCGCTGAGTCGTTGATCGTCGTCAAGGATGGCAAGCCGGCGAGCGCGGATATCGATGAAGCGAAGAAGCTCGCGACGGAATCGGTGCAGAAGAAGCCGAGCGACGGCTATCCGCACAGCGTGCTCGCGCAGGTGGCGATGCTCTCGAATGACTTCGACACGTTCAAGCGCGAGACCGAGCGTCTCGAAATTCTGGAACCGAAAGCGATGCAGACGCACATGGCCCGCGTCAACGTCGCGGCGTCGGAAGGAGACTGGACCGAGGCGTTCGCGGCACTCGAGCGCGCGCACGGTCTCGGTCTGCCGGATGAGGATTACAACCGCGTCCGGAAAAATCTCCAGTCCGAGGTACCGGTGTACATTCGGTGGCGGAAGCCGGCGATGCTCGCTCTCGTCATCTGGTTCGGCGGCTTCGCTCTGCTGCTTCTCGCGGGCGCGGTCCTCAGCGGCGTCGCCCTCCGCGCGGCACGGAAACCACCGCAGCAACTCTCGCAGAATGCGACCGGTCTCAGTTTGGCGATGCGCCGGATTTATTCGGCTGTTCTCTTTCTCTCATGCACCTTCTATTACATCTCCATTCCGATCGTGATCATGCTCGTCCTCGCTGCAGGCGGCGGCATCATCTACGCCTGCTTCGCGCTCGGACGGATTCCGATCAAGCTCGTCCTCGGCGTCGTTGTGATCGTCGGTGTGACTGTCGTCTCGATGATCAAGAGCCTGGTCGTTCGTCGCGACGATGAAGAGCCGGGCCTGCGCCTCGATCTGTCGAAGCATCCGCGTCTGCGCGCACTCCTCGAGGAAGTCGCGAAGCGGATCGGTACGCGCACCGTCGATCACGTTTATCTCACTCCGGGAACCGATGTCGCGGTGATGCAGCGCGGCAAAGGCCGACGCGAACGCGCGCTGATCCTCGGCATCGCCGCTCTCGACGGCATGAAAATCCGCCCACTCAAAGCCGTCCTCGGGCATGAATACGGTCATTTCACGAACAAGGACACGGCCGGCGGCGCGTTCGCGCTTTCCGTGCGCGGCTCACTGCACGCGGCGGCGTACGGACTGGCGACCGGTGGCGCGGCGGCCTGGTACAACCCGGCATGGCTGTTCGTGAACGGATTCCATCGCCTCTTCCTGCGCATCTCCGAAGGAGCGTCGCGATTGCAGGAGGTGCTTGCCGATCGCTGGGCCGCGTTCGCCTACGGCGCCGATGCCTTCGAAGCGGGCCTGCGTCACGTCGTCGAGCGCAGCGTGCGCTTCAACGCTCACATCGGTGCCACGCTCAATGAAGTCGTGAAGCAAAAGCTCCCTCTGGCGAATCTGTACACGTACCGGCCCGCGCAGAATGCGAAGGAAGACGACCTCGCCAAAGCCGTCGACGAAGCGCTGAACCGTAAAGGCTCGGCCTACGACAGTCATCCGCCCGCGGCGGAGAGATTCGCGATCATCCGCGCTCTGCCGAATCGTATGCGGCGTGTGGAGCCGGATGACGAAGCGGCAGCGTGGTCGCTCTTCAATGATCCGGTGGAGCTGCAGCATGCGATGACGACGCAGGTGCGCGCGAACGTGGCCGCGAACTACGGTGTGTCGATCGCCGGAGCCGATCGCCAGAACGCGTAGGCGACGAAGCCGGCCAGCAGGATCGCCAGACCGATGGCGCTCTGAATCGGTGAGCGCACGACCGTGGCGATGACGACGGCCCAGCAGGCGAGAGTAAAAATCGCGGTCGTGAGCGGATGTCCCGGCGTGCGGAACGCCTCCGCCGGCTCGCCGCGCTTGCGGAAGACGAACAGCGCGGCGCCGGTGAGTCCGAAGAAGATGAAATCGGTGGCGACGACGTAGCTGAGGATCTGCTCGTACTTTCCAGAGATGGCGATGATGATCGCGACGACTCCCTGCAGCGCGATGGCGATGTAAGGGACGCGCGTCACCGGATGCACGCGCGCTACAGCGCGGAAGAAAACACCGTCCGACGCCATCGCGTAATACACGCGCGGCGCGGTGAGCATGCTCTGGCTCAGGAAGCCGAGCGTCGATACGGCGATGCCGATGGCGATCAGCTTCGCTCCCCGTTCGCCGAGGGCTGCGCGCATGACCGCGGACGCGGGAGTCGTGGTCGCGGCGAGCCCGTTCGCGCCGAGGACGCGCAACATGACGACGTTGACGAGAATGTAGACACTGATCACACCGACGACGCCGGCGAGCAGGCCGATGGCGAGATCGCGCCGCGGCCGCTTCAGTTCCGCCGACATGAAGCTCGCCGTCTGCCAACCGCCGTACGCGAACATCACCGGCGTCATCGCCGCCGCAAACCCCAGCGCACTGCTCGGTGCAGCGGCGCCGCCTGCGGCGCCCTTGGTCGCAAACCCGAACACAATGAGCATCGCAATCGCGACGAGCTTCAAGATCATGAGTGCCGACTGCGTATTGCTACCGCTGCGCACGCCGAGGATGTTGATGATCGTGAGGATGATCAGTGTCACCGACGCCAGCAGCCAGTCGGGCCAGGCGACGCCCGTCAACTCGATCGTGTAACGCGCAAACGTCACCGCCACCGCCGCCATCCCGCCGCTCTGTACGACGAGAAGCAGCGCCCATCCATAGAGAAACGCGACGGCCGGATGGTACGCGTCGCGAAGATACGCATACTGACCACCCGCCTCCGGCCGCAGAGACGCCAGTTCCGCGTACACGAATGCGCCGAGGAGTGCGATGACCCCGCCCGCCGCCCACGCGCCGACGATGAGGATCGGTGAGTGAACGTGCTGCGCGACGACATAGGGATTGATGAAGATGCCCGACCCGATGATCCCGCCCATGACGATCATCGTCGCGTCGAACGCGCCGAGGCGGCGGGCGAGCGTGGGAGTCTCGTTCACTCAGTTCGATTCCTGCTCTAGCGACTCGATCAGATCGGCGAGATATGTGGCCTCGTTCTCCGGCCATATTCTGTCGATCGCAGCTCGGGATAACGCGAGAAATGCGGTTTGAGTAGAAACAGACATGAAACTTTCCTTCCGTCTATGATGCGCAGGCCTCACCGATCTCGTGCAGACGCGAGGCGCTGAAAGCGGAAGATTCGCACATGTGGGAACGTGCAGCGTCAAGATATTCGCGAGCCTCGGCCACACGCCCCTCGGCCACTGCGATTGCGGCAATCGCCCTGAGCCGATCGGACTGACGAACATGAGGATCTGTTTGAATGGCAAATGCATTTTTCGCGTATCTTCACGCACTCGACCGAGGGCACATCGAGGCCGCGGAAGAATCCATTGACAACGCAATCTCTCTCTCGAGCCTCGTACCGGCCGGCCTGCGCGGTGAATGTCACGTGGAGGCCGCCTTCTTCGAGGCCTTCTATCGGCGCCGGCCGAACGTGGCGCGCGATCACCTCGATCGAGTTTCACACAGGGATCGTCATGTTCGTCAGTCCCATCGGCTCAGGGCGATTGCCGCAATCGCGGTGGCCGAAGGGCGTGTGGCCGAGGCTCGCGAAGATCTTGACGCTGCACGTTCCCACATGTGCGAATCTTCTGCTTTCAGCGCCTTGCGTCTGCACGAGATCGACGAGGCCT
>DASXRT010000144.1:0-13724 GCA_036506455.1 Thermoanaerobaculia bacterium | reverse complement strand
CGCTTTTTTTGGTTCCCGAGAGGGGAACGTCGGCACTGAAGCGGACTTGAAACTGCTGAAATCCTCGATCCAGCGTCAATCAAGCGGCCCCCATCGCGTGGATACGGTCATGATCCAGAACGCGGACCACATGTATACCGGCGAAGAGACACAAGTAGCGCAAACAATCGCCCACTGGGCCGACAGCCTGCTCGCAGCGGGATCAGGTGCGGGTGATGTCTCCGGCAAACGGTAGGCCTATGTTGGACGCGCTCGCCGGCCCGGCTGCCGAGCTGCCTTCGGTTCTCGCGAGCTTCGCGATGGGCATGCTGGCGGGTGCAGGAGGAGATCCGGGTCGTCACCGGCCGAGGCGCTGGCACGCGCGTTCGCGCGCACGCGGGACGGGCCGCGGGAGCCGCAGCTCGAACGCCGACTCGATGAGGAGTATCGTCAGTACAAACGCGCCTCCCGCGCTTTCAGCCGAAAATGCCATGAAGGAACCTGACGTCCGGCAAATGCATTCCACTGCTTCCGCGGAGTTTGCGACCGCGGCGGCGAATGTCCGTGCCCAGGACTGGCTCGTGCCGCGGTCAGACGAGAAGTGGTCTCCCGCGCAGATCGTCGAACATGTCACCCTTGCCTACGACGTTCTCCTCCGCGAGCTCGCCGGCGGCGCGGGAATGCAGGTGCGCACGAAGCTGTGGCAGCGAATGTGGCTGCGCATGACGGTGATGCGAAAGCTGCTCCGCGATGGCGTGTTCCCCGAAGGTGCGCCTGCGCCTCGCGAGGTGCGGCCGGGAACGCCGCCGATCGATCAGGCAGCCGCGATCGAGAGATTTCGCGAGCGCGCCGCGCGTTTTGAATCGGCGTCGGAAGAAGCGATGAGCAGCGGCCGGAGGATCCGGCTGACGCATGCCTACTTCGGCCCGATGGCGATCGATGATGTGCTTTTGCTCTGCGCCTCGCACGTCCGGCATCATCGGAAGCAGCTTTCGGCGGCCGGGACGGCCGGCTCTTCACTAGGAGACGAGTAATCCGAGGACGCCGGCGGCGGCGATCACCGCCGGCTCCGGGGTTCGCGTCACAGCAATGATGACGAGACTCGCCGCCGCAATCAGCAACGTGGTGCCATCGATGACAGCGGTTCGCGCGATCAGCCACGTCGTCGCCACGAGCACGCCGACGACGGCGGTGCTGACGCCACGGATGAATGCGCCCAGGAATCTGTTGTCGCGATAACGGCGCAGCAGCGGCGTGGCGATCAGTACGAAAATCACCGGCGGAGAAAACATGCCCGCGGTCGCGGCGACCGCGCCCGTAAAACCTGCCAGCAGGTAACCGACGAACGTCGCCGTGATGACGACCGGGCCGGGCGAGATCATTCCGATCGCTACCGAGTCGAGAAACTGCCGATTGGTCAGCCAGTGATATTGATCGACGACCTGCGCCTTCAGAAAGGGAACGATCACGAGACCGCTGCCGAAGACGAGAAGTCCGGTCTTGAAAAAGAAGAGAAAGAGCTGTGGCGCGATCGCGAGCATCGTCGTGGAGCGATTTCGCGCAAACACGAAAATCCCGAGCAAGCCCGCGCCGATGAACAACCAGACCAGCTCTCGCTCGACGGCGATGACGATCGCGCAGGCGATCGCCGCGAACGACCAGGCGCGCAGATCATCGCGCAATGTCTTGCGGCCGAGGTTCCAGCAGGCTTTGGCGATGATGGCGACGATCGCGGGGGCGATGCCATAGAACAGCGCGCGCAATGGCCACGAGCTCTCGAAATAGCGATAGAGCACCGCCGCGGCGACGACGATCACGAACGGCGGGAGGCCGAATGCGATGGCCACTGCGATTCCGCCGAGCCAGCCGAAGCGAATGTAGCCGCAATAGACAGCGAGTTGATACGCCAGCGGACCCGGACAAGCCGCGGCGAGCGCAAGCCCATCGTCATACTCCTCGGGCGTGATCCAGGCGCGCGCGTCGACGAGATCGCGTCGCATCGCATTCGCCAGCGCCACCGGTCCGCCGAAGCCGAGGGCGCCGAGGCGAGGAAGTAGAGGAGGAGCGAGGCGAGTGTCATCGTCGCGCTCGTTCGTAGATCAACGCAGCGGCGGCGGTGTCCTGAAAGCCCGTGCCGGTGGAGTCGAAGATCACGATGTCGGCATCGCTCTTCCGCACCGTGCGACCGGCGACCACCTGGCCCAGCTCGGCGACGACGTCGTCGCGAGTCACCACACCGGCGGCGATCGCATGATGAAGGTCGCCGATCTCGGCGCATTGATCCGTCACATCGGTGACGATGCGGGCGGCGGCCATCAGCTCCGGCGTGATCTCGGATTTCGACGGGTTGTCCGCGCCGACTGCGGCCACGAAGGCACCGTCACGAACGTGCTCGCGTCTCAGGAAGGGCGTGCGTGAGTGCGTGCAGGTGACCCAGATGTCGGTATCGCGCGATTCGAGCGTCGTCACCGGAGTCGCGTCCATCTCTCGCGCTCGCTGGTGATCGGTATCGAATGCGAAGACGCGCTGCAGCGGAATCACGCGGCGCAGTGCCTCGAGCTGCATCCTCCCCTGCCGCCCGCACCCGACGATCGTGGCGGTGGTCGCATCGTTTGGCGCGAGGTACTTCGCCGCGACCGCGGTGGCCGCGGCGGTGCGCAGCGCGGTCAGCTCGATCGAGTCGGCGATCATCAGCGGCCGCCCGTCGCTCACATCGAAGAGCAGCATCACGCCCTGAATCGCCGGCAGCCCGCGATCCTGCGGGTTCGACGGAAAGTTCGCGTTGGCTTTGGCGCCGAAGTAACCGCCGACGAGCGCGGTCTTGATGTGAAACGCGCCGCCCTCCGCGTGCGCGCTGAGCACTCCCGGTGCATGAAGCCGGCCTTCCCCATGGGCGCGGAAGGCTTCTTCGACTGCGCGGATGCAATCGTCCAGTGAAAGATACTGACGGACGTCGGGCATGACTATCACAACTGTGATTATAGATGATACAGTTGTGATATGGACGAGCCGTGGCTGCTCCTGATCCATCAGCTCCCGCCCAAGCCGAATTACCTTCGCCTGAAGATCGGCCGGCGCCTGCAGCGGATCGGAGCGGTGACGATCAAGAACACCGTCTATCTCCTCCCCTCGAACGAGCAGACGCTGGAAGACTTCGAATGGACGGCGCGCGAGATCCGCGCCGGCGGCGGCGAGGCCAACGTCTTCGAGGCGCGCTTCGTCGACGGGCTGACCGATGGCGATGTCCAGAAGCGCTTCAACGAAGCGCGCGACGCCGACTACGCGCCGCTCGTCGCCGCGGCGCGCAGGATGACAAAGAAGAAGAAGCCCGATCCTGCCGCGGTGGACGATCTTCGCAATCGCGCCGCCGAGATCGAGCGCATCGACTTCTTCGCCGCGCCGAACGGGCAGACGCTCGCCGCACTCTTCGAAGTCCTCACCTCCGGACCGAGCGGTCGTCGCGCGGAGCCGCGCCAGCTTCGAAACAAAGTGTGGGTCACGCGCGCGGGCGTTCACATCGATCGCATCGCCAGCGCCTGGCTCATCCGCCGCTTCATCGACTCCGAAGCGACGTTCCGGTTCGTGACCGCGAAGAAATACACGCCGTCGCGCAGCGAGGTCCGCTTCGACATGTTCGACGCCGAGTTCACGCACGAGGGGAACCGCTGCACGTTCGAAGTGCTCCTCGATCATGTCCGCGGAGCGGATCGGGCGCTGCGCGCGATCGCGGAGATCGTGCACGACATCGACCTGAAGGAAGAGCGCTTCCGCCGGCCCGAAGCACACGGCGTCGCCGCTCTCATCGACGGAATCACGATGGCGCATCGCGAAGACACCGACCGCATCGATCGCGCGTCCGGCACGCTCGACGATCTCTATGCCTACTTCCAGCGCCAATAAGCTGGAACGCAACATCGTCGTCGTCTCCTCGGCGATGTTCCTCCTCTCTCTCGGCGAGAACCTCTGGCGCAAGTTCCTCCCGAAATATCTGCAGGCCCTCGGCGCGCCGATCCGCGCGGTGGGCCTCTTCGGCAGCGTCGAAGATTTCCTCGACGGCGTGTATCAATACCCGGGCGGGTGGCTGGGGGATCGCCTCGGACGCCGCAACGCGCTGCTGCTCTTTGTCACGCTCGCGTCGATCGGCTACGCGATCTATGCCGTCGCGCCGACATGGCCGTGGGCTCTGGTCGCGCTCGTGTTCGCGCTCAGTTGGTCGAGCATGGCCAGCCCGACGCTCTTCGCGGTCGTCGGCGATGCGCTGCCGAAAGAGCGCCGCGCACTCGGCTTCACGATGCAGTCGATCTTGCGACGCGTGCCGATCGTCATCGCGCCGATTGCCGGCGGCCTGCTGATCGCGCGCGCCGGACTCGTGGCCGGCATGCATGCGCTGTTCATCGTGACGATCGGTCTCGCCGTGCTGACGCTGGCCGTCGTCTCGCGGGTGGCGATTCCTCGCCTGAGCGGACCGGCGACGAACATCCGCGGCGTCTGGCGCTCGTTTCCCTCGCCTCTCCGGTGGCTGCTCGTGTCGGACGTGTTCATCCGGACGTGCGAAGGTCTGGTCGATGAGTTCTCGGTGATCTACGCGATGAACATCATCCGCGTCACAGCGCCGCAGTACGGCGTGCTGATCTCGGTGCAGACCGTGACGGCGATCCTCGTCTATCTTCCCGCGGCGAAGATCGCCGATCGCATTGGGCGGAAGCCATTCGTCATCGCCACATTTCTCGCCTTCTCGGCATTTCCGCTCGCGGTCGTGGCATCGACGAGCTTTCGCGCGGCAATCTTCGCGTTCATCGTCGGCGGTTTGCGCGAGATCGGAGAGCCTTCGCGCAAAGCGCTCATCGTCGACTTCGCGCAGCCGCTGCTTCGCGCGCGAACCGTCGGTCTCTATTACCTGATTCGCAGCGTGGCCATCGCGCCGGCGGCGTTCATCGGCGGAGTGCTGTGGGAGCAGCGGCCGGCGCTGCCATTCATCGTGGCGTTATGCGTCGGTCTTCTCGGGACGGTTCTATTCGCCGCGACGGTATCGGACGAGCATGCTGGGCCAGGATCTGTTCGAGGGAATGGGGGAAGGTGATCGGCGAGGCATCGTTCTCCCACGACGCGATCGTGTCGGCGTCGACACCGATCTGGTGGGCGAGCTGGTCGCGGCTCCACCCGAGTCTCAATCGCTGTTGCCGAAGCTCGGAACCGCTCAATGGGTTGCGGTCCACGCCCTCAATCTGGAGCATGGATCTTGCCAACGGCAAGCTCAGCGCGAGTAGAACTCGACGATGAGCCGATCGTCCACCGGTACAGGGATCTCGTCCCGCTCCGGGACGCGGACGAGCTTGCCGCTGGTGCCTTCTTCGCTGACCTCGAGATACGGCGGCGCCATGATGCCGCCACGCGCGCGCCAGACCGAGATCTGCTCGCTCTTCTTGATCTTCTCGCTGAGCGCGATCGTCTCGCCGGGCGACACCTGATACGACGGGATGTCGACGCGCTTGCCGTCGACCAGGATGTGTCCGTGACCGACGAGTTGTCGCGCCGACCAGATCGAAGGCGCGAGTCCCAGCCGATAGACGATGGCATCGAGACGCTGCTCGAGGAGTCGCATGAGATTCGTTCCCGTGGGCCCCTGCTGGCGCTGCGCTTTGTCGAAGTAGCGGCGCATCTGCCGCTCGGCGATCCCATAGAACGCGCGGAGCTTCTGCTTCTCGGTCAGGCGGCTGCCGTACGCGCCGACCTTGGCCCGGCGTTGTCGCACGCCGTGCTGGCCGGGCGGATGGGGGCGCTTCTCCAGGATGCGCTGATATTTCGGCGAAGGAGCCAGCGTCACGCCGAAGCGGCGCATGACTTTCGCACGGGGGCCACGGTCTCGCATGGGTGGGTGAATCCGCAAAAGATGTGCCTTGTGAGCGAGGTCGTCGGTCGTCGGTCGTGGGTCGTGGGTCGTGGGGGCCTTTTGGCGATAAGGCCCCCACGACCGACGACCGACGACCTACGACCCACGCGATAGAATCGCACCCGTGGCAGATCCGCGCATCGCCCCCATCGACGTCACCCGCGTCGTCGGCAACACCGCCAGCGACTCCGGCGACGTGGTCGTCATCGAGGAGCCGCTCGAGATCCGTGCGGCATGGGATGGACGTGAGAAAAGCATCTCCGTGACGATGCGCACGCCCGGCGATGATCTCGATCTCGCCGCCGGTTTTTTCTTCACCGAAGGTCTGCTTCATTCGGCGGGCGACATCGAGTCGCTCCGGCACTGGTCGTCGCCGAATGTTCTGCGCGTCGCGCTGCGCGACGGTGCGCGGATCGACATGAGCAAGCTCGATCGCCATTTCTACACGACATCGAGTTGCGGCGTTTGCGGCAAGACCTCGATCGAGGCGCTGCGCGTGGCGGCGCCGGTGCCGCCGAAGCAGACGCATCCGATCGTGAGCGATCTGATCCATCGACTGCCGGCGCAGCTCGAAGAGCATCAGGCCACGTTCCGCGCGACGGGCGCGCTGCACGCGGCCGCCGTCTTCGATGCCACCGGGAAGATGCTGCGTTGTCGCGAAGACATCGGTCGTCACAACGCGGTCGACAAAGTGATCGGATCACTCTTTCTGGAAGGCGCGACGCCTCTGTCGGACACGATCCTGATGGTCAGCAGCCGGGCGAGCTTCGAGATCGTGCAGAAGGCGGTCGTCGCCGGCATCCCCGTCGTCGCGTCGGTCGGTGCTCCGTCCACCCTCGCCGTCGATCTCGCCCGTGAGTTCGGCGTCACTCTCCTCGGCTTCGTGCGTGACGGGCGCTTCAACGTCTACGCCGGCACGGTCGCATGACCTTCGATTTTCTGCTCGACACGTACGAGACGGAGCGGCTGAAAACTCTGTCGGTGTGGTCGGCATTCGAGGATGGGGACATGGAGTTTCGCGCAGCCGCGCGCATCCGGACGCCGCATGAGCACATGGTTCATCAGTGCGTCAGCGAGGACACCTGGATGAAGAACATGCTCGGCATCGATACGGGAAAGCCGGCCGTGCCGGCGCAGGAGAGTCGGACCGAGTTTCTGCGTCACTATGCGGCAGTTTCCGGCGAACGACTCGCTCTCCTGCGGCAGAAGCCGGAAGAGTGGTGGCGAGAAACAGCAGCATTCTTCGAGACGCAGCGAAGCCGGAGCTGGATCATGCTGCGGCGTCTCACGCATTCCGCGCATCACCGCGCGCAGCTCACCGTTTACCTGCGACTCCTCGGACGTCCGGTGTACTCGACGTACGGACCGTCGGCCGACACCGGCGGTCTGCCGGTCAACAAAGCGCCGACGATTTACCGATACGCAAACATCGACGATCTGCTGCGCGAGGCGGAACCCGCCGATCTGCCTGGTCCGGGAGAGAAGAGCCCCACGGAGCGCCCACCCACCGCCCCGACCCGGCGAACGCTCGAACGCGTCGCGATTCGCGTTCGAGAGAGCAGCGTGACGCAGTCGGCGGCGTGGCGCATGGTCGCCGACAGCGCCGCCGGCAACGGCTCCATCACGCTCCTCGACCTCGGCGTCTATCGCGGTGAGGGCATTTACTTCGGCTGGTCGCAGGAAGACCTCGCCGCCGAGTACGAGCGCCTCCACCCCCCGCCCGATGAGCGGCATTTCGATCTGCCGCAGTTAGGGTAGGGGTCAGGCCTTTGGTTTTTGGTTTTTTCTCTCGCCTGTAGAGACGGCTTGTTCCTTTTTCATTTCTCAGACAAGTTAGCGCAGGAGTGCAGGTTTTTACGTTTCACTTTTCCTCGAGCGGTAGAAGACGAGGTTCATTTTTTCTTCACGCGGTAGAAAAAACCAAGAACCAAAGACCTGACCCCATAGATCATCCCTCCGGCTTTGCCAACTCCAGTATCTGCCACTCTTTCTCGCTCAATGATTTCTCCCCCGCCGGGTAATACACCTTCTCCATTTCCGCTTCGTGCGCGTGCAGACGCCGGTCGAGGTTGTCGATGTAGCCGGTGAGGGTGTTCGGACGCGTGCCTTCGCTGATCTGCTGCAGGATGAAACGGGTCAACTCGCGGATCTGCACGTACTCGAGGCGCAGCTCGCGCCGGACGTCGCGTCCGGGAATCTCCGTGCGCTGCAGCGCCGGGATCAGCGCCCGCTCTTCGGCCTCAGTCCAAGCGCGAAGATGCTTCTCGAAATCGGCGAGCGCGATCTCCGCGGCCGTCGCATTGATGCGCTGCACCGCGAGCATGAATTCATTGAAACGGCTGCGGAGCGCGCGCTGCGCGTCGAGAAGAAACTCGATTGAGTGCATCATGTCACCGTGCTGAATCATCGCACGTGGGTGGCGGTAATGATGTTGATCTCATCGGCCATCATCGCCTTCGCCGCGCGAGGTGATCTCTGGCTCGACGAGATCTGGTCCGTCGATTTCGCCCGCATGGCGGCCAGTCCGTTCGACATCGTTCACTTTCATCACGACAACAATCACGTTCTCAACACATTCTTCCTCTACTTTGTCAGAGCGCAGCGGACCCTCTATCTGTATCGCCTTCTCGCGATCGCCTGCGGAATCGGAAGCGTGATCCTCGCCGGCCTTATCGCACGACAGTGGGGACGACTCGAAGCCCTGTGCGCGATCATCCTCACCGGCACGTCCTACCCTCTGGTGCTCTATTTCTCGGAGGCCCGAGGGTACGCGCCGGCGATGTTCTTCGCGCTCCTCGCCTATTTCATTCTGCGACGCGGCAGCGACCGCCTCCCTCCCGCCCTCGCCTTCTGGATCACCTGCATCCTCGGCACGTTGTCGCATCTGACGTTCGTCATCGCGATCGTCGCCATGGCGATCGGCACTCTGAGAAAAGTCATGCGCAGCGCGATCTATTGCGCGCCGCCGCTGCTCTTCGCCGCGTGGTGGTACGCGTACTTCACGCGCGATCTCGTATTCGGGCGCGGACCTGTTTACTCGACGCGCGACGTAATCGTACAAGCGGCGACGTTGGCGCTGGGACTCCCTGCGGTTCCGTTCCTGGCGATCGTTTCGATTCTTCTCGTCGTCGCCGCCGCCGCGCTCGAGCTGTATCGACATCGCGACGATCAGTGGCTCTTCTTTCTGATGATCTGCCTCGTCGCCCCGGCGGCGCTGCTGGTCGTGCGCCCGCGCTATCTGTACTTTCGCTACCTCATCGTCTGCTTCCCGTTTTTTTATCTCCTGCTGTCGTATCTCATCGGCAGGATTTCACAACGACGATGGATCGCTCCGCTCGCGATCGCGATCCTCGTCTCGGGACACGTGGGACGTGATTACGCACTCATCAGACTCGGACGCGGTCAATATCGAGCGGCGCTGGCGCACATCGCGGCGTCGACGTCGAGCGATGTTCTACGCGTTGGCAGCGACGACGATGTCGCGAATGGGATCGTATTGAAGTTCTACGCGCGGTACCTGCCGGCGACAAAGACCCTGCGCTACATTCCGATCGACGCAGCGGCGAGCGAACCGCCGGAATGGTTCCTGTTACACACGCAACGAGTCGACGAGCAGCCCGCGCCAGGTCTTGTCCTGAGAGGCGCCGGCACATACCGATTCGTCGCGCGATATCCGTTCGGGGGAATCTCGGGATGGCAGTGGTTCCTCTTCCGGCGCCTTCAAATGCCCGCCAAGCCCGGCTCGATCCGCATGAAGCCTTCATCGACCGCCCAGAGGTCCATCGCGATCGAGAGAAGATCGTCGATCGCCGGAACGGGGCGCGCGTCCTGCGTCATGTCGATCGACTTCACGTAGCGACGGCACGTCTCGCACGACTCGATGCGGACGTTCGGGTACGCATCGCTCTGAAAGATCGGCAACTTGTACGGATCCTCCTCGAAACAGGACGGACAGGAGATCCGGCCGAAGTTCCAGTTCAATCCGCAGAGCGCGCATTCGAGGTAGCGGAATCCGCTCTCGGCATCGGGCGCGGTCTTCCGCGCGCTGATCCACGGCGCGCCGCCACAGAACGGACAAGCGCCGCGGCGATGAACGCGATCGGGCGCGAGGTTTTGCGCGCGCAACGTCTCCGCATATGGCTGAAGCATCGCGCGCGAGAGGTAATCGTCGCGCGCGTCGCCACTCCAGTAGACGACCAGGCGCGTGCGCGCCGTTTCCGAATCGTCATGCAGACGCTTGTCCGCCTCGGCGGAGAGTAGTTCGGGACCGCGTTCCGCAGCGACGCGCAGGATCGGCTTCAGGTCGAGTCGCGGCAGATCATCCGATAGACGACCGGTGAGTGTCTGCAGCGATGACGCGACGCGCGCCTGCGCCTCGCATAAGACTTTCGCGAACTCCAGCGGCTCGCGCGCTGCATCCGCCGAAGAGGCAAGCAGCGCGGCCCGTGCACCGCGCTGCTCAAAATCGATCAATCCTGACGATCCTCTCCGCCGATTTTACGCAGCCATCCGGGATGATGCAGCCGCGCCCAGCTTCGCGTCACCGTGCCGCGCGTCATCGAGCGGAACGTTCCCGGCTCGGCCGCAGTGCCGAGGTAGATGTGGAAGACGATGCCGATGACGAAGAAGATGAAGGTGATGTCGTGAAGCAGATAGGCGAGCTCGCGAATGATCGGCGGGAATCGCAGCGGGAACCACATCGGAATACCCGACACCAGGAAAGCGAGCGCGCCGAGCGACACCGCCCAGAAAAACATCTTCTGACCGGCGTTGTACTTGCCGCCGCCTTCCATCGCCGGATCGTGTTCCCAACGCATGTAGCGCGAAATCGTGGACGGACGCCACCATCCCCGCTCGTCGCTCGAGAACGCCATGTCGCGCATCCATTCGACGAACAGGAGGATCGACACGATGAAGAACAGCGTGCCCGCGTAGGGATGAATGATGCGCGCCACTTCCAGTCCGCCGACGAGATTGGCCATCCAGCCGAAGAGCGGCGACCAGATGGGCATGCCGCTGAAGAGAGCGATGAAAAACGTCAGCGCCACCGACCAGTGAATGAGCCGTGAGGCGCGACGGTGGCGGATGATCTCGCCGCCGACCAAAACATCTTCACGCGTGCGTCCGGCGACGATCGCGGAGTCGACTTGCTGACCAGGCATGACTGTGCTCATCGCTTCTCCTCTCACACATCGCCGTCAGGCGGCAGCTTCGGACCGTACTTCGTGTAATGGCTGAACACGCCGAGCACGGTCACGAACGCCGCGAGGATTCCGATCGGTCGCACGATCTGCTTCCACAAGCGCACGCCCCACGGCACGTGTGGATTCACCGGCAGGTCGTACCACTCCGGATGCCCGTGACCGAGGACCGTGACGACACCCGTGCCGTGGACGCCCTGTGGGTCGTAGAGCATCGCCTCTTCGAATCCGTTCGCCTTCAGTTGTGCGACGCGTGTGTTGCCCATCGCCACCATGGCGTCCTTCGTGCCGAACTGCAGGCAGCCCGTCGGACACGCTTTGATGCACGCCGGCTCGAGGCCGACTTCCACGCGATCGACGCACAGCGTGCACTTGGCCATCTTCCCGGTCTTCGCCTGGAACTTCGGAACATCGAACGGGCAGCCGGTTGCGCAGTAACCGCAGCCGATGCACTTGGTCGCATCGACATCGACGATGCCATTCGAGTACTGCACGATCGCGCCCGGCGCCGGACAAGCCTCGAGGCATCCCGGCTCCGCGCAGTGCATGCACTGATCCTTGCGCATCAGCCACATGACACCGCCGTCGTTGGCCGGACGCTCCTTGAATTTGATGAGGTTCCAGAATTCCGCATCGAGCGCGGGAAGCGTCTGATACGTCCCCTCCTGATGCGTGGCCACGGTCCGCAGATCGTTCCACTCCTGACACGCCGCTTCGCATGCTTTGCACCCGATGCAGGTGGTCGTGTCGATGTATTTCGAGACGAGTGGCTTCGTGCGGATGCCGGTCGCGGCGCCGAACACAGAGGCGGACGAGCGAATGATCTCTAACGGTTGTGTGCTCATCGTCGCCTCCTACGCCTTCTCGATGTTGACGAGGAACGCCTTGTACTCCGGCGTCCACGTGTTCGGATCACCCGCGGAGGGCGTGAGGAAGTTCGCCAGCGGTCCTTCGTGCCCCTTCTCGGCCGCGTAGCCCCAGTGAATCGGGAAGCCGACGTGGAAAAGCTCCTTTCCGTCGACCTTCATCGTCGGCATGCGATTCGTCACCATCGCCGTGCCTTCGATCGAGCCGCGCGCGGAGCTGACCTTCACCTTCCCTCCGTTCGCGATTCCCTTCTGCTTCGCCAGCGGCTCGGGAATCTCCACGAAGAATCCGGGCTGCAGCTCGTTGAGCACACCGCCGGCCTGATGTTTGGTCCAGTAGTGGAAGTGCTCGGTCAGACGGTACGTCGTGCAGACGTACGGGAACTGTTCCGGTTTGCCCCAACTATCCTTGTCAGACGAGAACGTCAGCGCGACAGGATTCGACGTGACCTTCGGATGGAGCGGATTGGCGATCGGCGCTTCGACCGCTTCGTAGTGCTCGGGGAACGGACCGTCATTGAGCGACGGCGCGTAAAGTCGTCCGACGCCTTCGGGCAGCATGATGAATGCGCCGAATGTACCGGGCGGCGCATCGGGCTTCATGTCCGGAATGTCGCCGACCCACTTCGTGCCGTCCCACTTGATGGCGACGCGTGTCGGATCCCACGGCTGACCGTTCGCGTCCGCCGACGCGCGGTTGTACATGATGCGGCGATTCGCGGGCCACGAGAATCCCCACTGGTGATACATGCCCAGCCCCATCGGATCGGCTGTGTTGCGTCGCTGCGCGTTGTTGCCCGCTTCGGTGAACACGCCGGAGTGCAGCCAGTTGCCGCACATCGTCGAGCCGTCGTCCTGAAGCTGGCCGAATCCGTCGAGCTGCTGCCCGGCGGTCTTCAGTGTCTTCGTGGGATCTTTTGGATCCTTGATGTCGGCGAGCGCTTTCCCGCTCATCTCCTTCAGCACTTCGGCGAGATCGGGATTCACCGGATTCGTGTATGACCAGATGACGTTCGTTACCGCCTCCGGAACCACACCACCTTCTTTGCGGTAGAGGTTCTGTACGGCGAGGACGATGCGCGAGACGATCTCCTGATCGGCCTTGGCCTGTCCGGGAGGATCGAGCGCTTTCCACTTCCATTGCAGCCAGCGCGCGGAGTTCGTGAACGTGCCATCCTTCTCCGCGAAGCTCGCCGCGGGCAGCAGGATCACCTCGGTCTGAATCTGCGAGGCCGGCGGGCCGCCGTATTCTTTCGGCGCTTTCCAGAAGCTCGCCGTCTCCGTCTCCGCGTTCTCCACGACGACCATCCATTTCAACTTTGCGAGCGCGGCGATCATCTTCTTGGAGTTCGGTCCCAGTCCCACCGGATTCATTCCGAACGTGAGGAACCCCTCCGGTCCCGGTTCCTTGCCGCCGACACGCATCGATGAGCCGCGATACATGTCGTCGAAGATGTACATCCATGAATAGTTGCCGTCGGTCTTGGGCAGCCATCCGTAGCCCCAGTCGTTGTCTTTGGTCGCCGCGTTTCCGTAAACGGATTTGAGAAGCGAGACCATGAACTTCGGGTAGTTCACCCAGTAGTTCATCGATGGCCACGACTGCGAATTCAGTGACTGCGGGATTGCCGCCTTGTAGTAATCCGCGAGAGTCTGGAATTGTCCCTGCGGAGTCTTCAGATAGCCCGGCAGAATCTCCGTGTTCCCCGCGGTGTCGGTGGCGCCCTGAATGTTCGAGTGACCGCGGAATGCATCGACGCCGCCGCCCGGCATCCCGACATTTCCGAG
>DASXRT010000143.1:0-3895 GCA_036506455.1 Thermoanaerobaculia bacterium | reverse complement strand
GTGATTCATCGTCGCGGCGTAGAACTGGAACGTGTTACGACCCAGATCCTTGGCGCGGTACATCGCCGTATCTGCGTTACGAATCAACGTTTCGCCGTCGGCGCCGTCGATCGGATAGATGGAGATGCCGATGCTGCTGGTAACGACGAAATCGCGCTCGTCGATCGTGATCGGCGTCTTCAGCGAATCGAGAATCTTTTGTGCAATCTTTCCGGCATCCTCGATCTTGCCGATGATGTGAATGAGTATTGTGAATTCGTCACCGCCGAAGCGGGCCACGGTGTCTTCTTCGCGGATCGCGCTGCGAATCCGTGCCGCGACGATCTTCAAAAGCCGGTCACCAATGGTGTGACCGAGGGAGTCGTTGATCTGCTTGAAACGGTCGACGTCGAGGAAGAGGACGGCCAGCTTATATCGATGTCTCGCGGCGTGGCCGAGTGCGACCGTGAGGCGATCGCCGAAGAGCGCGCGGTTGGGAAGGCCGGTGAGCGTGTCGTAGTAAGCGAGCTGTTCGACCTGTGATGACGCCAGCGCCGAAGCTTCGCGCTGATCCTCGAGCACGATCAACACCATACCCAACGCGACAATCGCACAACCGGCGAGCTCGGAGATCCCGAGCGCGAGCAGCGGCAGCGCGGATGTCTTTCCCACGACGCTGCGCATGACGGTGATGAATTGATCGAGCTGCACGAACCCGTAGATGACCATCGCGATCGACGCGACCGTAAAACCCGCGCCGCGAAAACGGCGGACCGCCATGCCGCACACGACGAAGGTCAGCGCCGCGCCGAGAGCATGCAGACCGACATAGAAGAAACGATGCACGGCCGGATCGCGTCCGACGAAGAACGGGATCGCGCCCGAGAGCACTCCCACGCCGGCGAGAAGAATCAGGATGCGCTGCGGCTCGGCGACTTTGACCGCCTTGCGCTTGCACAGCTCCACACTCCCCCACACGAACCATCCGAGCTGAAGATAAGCGGCGGCACCGCCGACGAGCGATGCGGCGAGCAACGCGAACGGCTGCGAGGGATGATCGCTAGGTAGAGCGAGCGCGGCAGTACCAGCGTGGAAGATCGTGAGAGCGCCGAAGCTCAGCGTCCAGTGAAGGATGTATCTCGTTCGGAAGCTGCGGTGGATCTGGAAGAGAAGAAGGGCGACGGAGACGGGTCCGAGAAGTTGAAAGCCGATCGCTGTTGTCGTCTGCGTCGGCATCACTCGGTTGCTCTTCCTCCCACTGTCACACGCAACGCGGAGCTCCCGAGCCGCCGCGAATAGAGAGAGTACGGACCAATGCAAACCTGCGACGGCGCGATACGAAGTATAGCTGAGTGTAAGTTTTTAGTAATGCATTTCTAGGATGTTTTGTTGTGGATGTATTCCTGCGTGGAGCGGCGGCACCGCCAGCCAGCGATCGAAATGCTCGTTTTTCCCCGTCGCTTGCAACTTCCAGACGTTCTCCGGCTCGGCAGCGAACTTCAGCGGGAGCGTGCGCAGATGTCCGCGCCGCGCGACGACGAGTGATGCCTGATCGCCGGCCTTGTATTGCTCGAGCCGCGTGTCGAGACCGTCAGGCGGCACGCGATCATCATCGATGGCGATGATCTCGTCGTCGACGCTGACGCCGGCGTCGAAGGCCGGAGTACCGCGCTTCACCTGCGTGACCAGCAATCGTCCCGCGTCAGCCTTCGCGGTCAGGCCGAGAAACGCCTTCTCCGGTTTGGGTTCGCCATCGTCGTCGGTGGTCTTCTTCTGCTTCTTGAACTCGAGGCCGAACCACGACAGCGCGTCGGTGTAATCGAGATCCTCCGTGGAGTAGATGACTGTGGCGAGCCACGAGGCGACGCCGGCGCCGCCGATCTCGCGCACGACGCCGACGAAATCTTCCGTGGTGAAACCGCGCGGGCCGGAGAAGCGCTGATACGCGGTGCGCATGACGTCATCGAGCGTGCGCGCGCCGCTGGTCGCCCGGCGCACCTTCGCATCGAGCAGCCAGCCGACGATCGCGCCTTTCGTGTAATAGCTGATCGCCGTGTTCACCGCATTCTCATCGGGTCGATAAAACTTGATCCACGCGTCGTATGAGGCGATCGCTACCGGCTGCGTCAAACGCCCCGGCGTCGTCTGCAGCGACTCGATCGTGCGCGCCAGGCGGTTCAGATATTCCGTCGGTGTCATCAATCCGGCGCGCTCGACCTGGAGCGCGCCGTAGTAGTCGGTGAAGCCTTCCGAGATCCAGAGACTCGTCGTGTAGTTCTCGTTCTCGTAGTCGAACGGTCCGAGGGCGACGGGACGAAGGCGCTTCACGTTCCAGGCGTGGAACTGCTCGTGACTGACGAGATCGAGCCAGTCGATGTAGCTCTTGCGCGTGCGCATCTGAAAGCGGCGCGTCATCAGCACCGTCGAGTTCTTGTGTTCGAGCCCGCCGCCGGCATCGACGATGAAGTTGAAAAAGATGTAGCGCTCGTAAGGCAACAGCCCCCAGACATTGCGATGCTGCTCGACGATCTTCTGGACATCGCGTGTGGCGCGCTCCGCATCCCAGAACGCTTCGTCACCGATGTTGACGAGGTAGTGCGCCTTTCCATCGACCGCGAACTCGTGCACGGCCGGGTTGCCGGCGACGATCGGCGAATCGACCAGCTCGTCGTAGTCGGCGGCGCGATAGCGATTCGGCTCGATCGCCGCGAGCGAGGACATGCTCCGCGACCAGTTCTTCGGCAGCTCGACCGTGACTTCGAACGGACCGCGCAGCCGATCGAGCGGCGCGATGAACGTCGGCGCGCCGTTGATCAGCGCGAAGTCGGCGTCGATGAAGTCCGTTTGCACGCGCATCTCGCGTCCGTAGACGCGGTAGCGGAACGTCACACGCGATGCGCCATGCGTCGCCAAGCGCCAGCGGTTCTTGCGCGTTTTCTCGACCGGCAGAGTCTCGCCGCGATCGGTGATCGCGGAGACATTCTCCACATTCCGCGAATACTCGCGCACGAGATACGAACCGGGCGACCACACCGGCATCATCACTTCGATCTGCTGTATGCCGGTTGCAGGATAGGACGCTTCCACGTCGACGTAATGCACCGGCGCGGCCGGAAATCGGAGCGTGTAGCGGACGGGCTCAATGGCATTTTGTGCGGGCCCCGCGGCGCCGAACAGAGTCGCTGCGATAATGAAGAGCTGGGTGCTTCGTCTCATGGTGCGAAACATTACCGCATTGGACCGCGCCCTCAGCGCAAAACGCGCATCGCGACGCGTCGCGTTTCGTCAGGCATTCGTAGCCGATAGCGATCTCGCGAAGGACATCGTGGCCATGGCCAACTCCGGCGGTGGCATCATCTTTTTCCCGCCCGACGCGAATCTCGATGCCGCTGCGGTCGGCGAGCGCGTTCGTGACGCAACCGGAACGCGCTTCACGGACCTCAAGATCGCCGAAACCGAGCGCGGTGGAGCGCTGATCGTCGGAGCCGCCAAGGTCCCGATGGTGATCGACGGCACGATCTACTTTCGACACGGCGGAAAGAGTCAACCGGGAACGAGCGAAGATCTTTTGAAGGCGATCGACCGCCGCGTCAAAGAACTGCGGAGGTCGTGGGTCAAGGCGGTGAAGCAGGTCGTCGAAGCGCCACCGCCGCCGCTTCTTCCGCGCGAGATTCGCGATTCGGAGAGTCCCGAAGCCACGCCGATCCGCATCGTCGACGATCCGACGGCGCCCGCGTTCCGCGTCGTCGACTACGACAAGACGCATCCCTATCGGCAGAAGGAGATTCTGGCGACGCTTCACGAGCGGCTGCCGGAGGTTCGCGTCAATCAGTTCGATTTTCTATCGGTGCGACACGTATTCAACACCGATGCAAATCCCGACTTCTCGCACAAACCGATGTTCGGTTCACGTCAG
>DASXRT010000142.1:0-3891 GCA_036506455.1 Thermoanaerobaculia bacterium | reverse complement strand
GGTGGCACGCCGGCGACGACGATCGGCTCGCCACGATCATCGATCTGAAACAGCTCGCGATTGGCCCAGACATCGGCGCTGTCGTGCGCGACGTAGATGGGAACGTCGCCCATGATCTGGATGCCGCGCGCGTGAGCGGCTTCACGCACGGCGCCCCATTGCCGGAAGAAGAGGTACTGAACGAATTTCTGAAACTGAACCTCATCGCGAAGATCGCGCAACGCTTTGCGCATTGTGCCGCTCTCGTGGCGCGACGAACCCGCTTCCCACCTCCACCATGGCGCGCCACCTTCGCGCTGCTTGATCGCCATATACACCGCGAAGTCGTCGAGCCAGTCGCGCTCCTCGGCCAGAAAACGCTCGAATTCTTCGTTCTTGACTTGGAATCGATTCCAGGCCTGGCGTAGGAGTTTCGCTTTCCACGGCACGATGCGATCGAAGTCGACGCGCTCGGCGGGAAACGCCGGCACCTCGCTGAATTCTTCGGGTGCGAGGAGCTGCTCCTGCAGCAATCGTTGCGGAGAAATGAGCAGCGGATTTCCGGCGACGGACGATACGCAGTTGTACGGCGAGTTCCCGTAGCCCGGCGGATTGAGGGGCAGGACCTGCCAGAGATGCATTCCGGCGCTGGCGGCCCAATCGAGAAAGACTGTCAGCTCGTCGCCGAGGTCGCCGACGCCATAGCTGCCCGGCAGCGATGTCGGATGAAGCAGCACGCCGGCGGCGCGGCGCGGATCCCGCCCGATCTGATCCGATGTGTGCGGCACTATGCGGCTGCCTCCGGACTGATCGCGAGCTTCTCTCCCAGCGCGTCGAAGAGCTCCAACCATTGGCGCGCCTCGCGCGACTGCTCGGTATCGCTGGCAATGACGGGACGGACGGCGCTCTTCATCGCGTAGTAGGTGTTCTGGGCGTGGCGCATGTTCACTTGAAGCTGCGCCGATCGCACGATCGAGACCAGCGATTCGTACGCTTCGAGGCGGTCGAGATCGTTCGGCCGCTCGCGGAAGCGATTCGCCGCGCGCTCGATCGCCTGCTGCAGAGCGATGAGCGTTGTTTCATCGAGCGTCACGCGCTCGTCGGTCGCTTCGCGAAGGCGGGCCTCGATCTCGGCGAGAGGCGGATTGTCGTCCTCGATCAACTTGCGCAACTGCACGTTGAGGTCGAACTCCGCGGCGGTCTGGAGAACTTTCGGCACGGGAATGCCGAGTCGCGTATGGAATCGCATCAAGGGATCGTAGCGCTCGTGGAGTTGGCGGAACGCCGACTCCGCTTCTTCCAGCGTGGCATTGCAGAGCAGGTTGAAGATGCGGCGCTGCTCGTCGCGGAAGAGCGAGCGGATCGACAGCGACGTTTCGGAGAAGAACGTGTCGAGAAGACGGATGAGACCAGGAATGCCGCCCGGTTGGACCTCTTCGACGAGCTCGCGTTTCACCGCTTCATACTCGGCGCTGTTGCGCGCCGCGCAGACGCCGCCGGTCAGCTCGGTCTCGCCGAGATGAAGGACGGCGAAGTCGAACTGTGACTCTTCGAGCGTGATCAGTGAGCGAACCGTAATGGCGCCGGTGGCGAGCCGAGCGCGGCCGGCCTTCTGGATCTCGAAGTCGCGGCGCGACACTTCATAGCAGTAGATGCGCGCCTCGTCGTCGAAGTTGTCGAATAGCGACGCCACGGCATAGTGCGCGGCCACGCGGCCGAGGTCGAGCTTGGTGGGAATGACTTCGCGGTCCCAGATCTCGCGCGCGGTGCCGCGCTCGGCGACGTTGCTGCGCGCATCGCCCAGGATCTCGAGGAAGCCGGCGTCGAGAGGTTGTCTGGCGAGTTGGATGACGCGAGCCGCGTAGTTGAGCACCTGTACGGTCTCGATGCCGGAGATGTCGTTGAAGAACCAGCCGCAGCTCGTGAACATGAGCATGGCGTTGCGCTGCATCTCGAGCAACTCGACGGTTCTCTGTGGGGCGCGGCCGCCCCCGGCGGCGTGCTTCGCGAGAAAATTCGCGATGCTGTCCTGCGAGCGATCGAGGATAACGTCGATGTAATCGTCGCGCGCGGCCCAGGGATCGCGCAGCAGCTTCGATCCTTCGCTCTCGAAAATTGCAGCGACACTGTCGCGCAGCCAGTCCAGCGCATCGCGCAGCGGTTGCCGCCAGCGCTGGTTCCATCCGGTGCCGACACCGGTGCTGCAGCCGCAGTCGCTGCGCCAGCGCTCGACGCCGTGAGTACAGCTCCACGAGGTGTTCTCGACGATATTGACCTCTTGCGCGGGCGGATGCGTGGCCAGGAACTCGCCGTAGTTCGCAATCCGCGCGAGCTCGCGCTCCTCGATGTAGTGGAGCGCGTAGGCGAGGGCCATGTCGCCGTAGCGATGGTGATGGCCGTAGGTTTCACCGTCGGTAGCGATGTTGACGAGCTGCGGGTGCTTGCGGGTTTCCGAAAAGGCGCTCACGAGCCGGTGCGCGAAGTTCTCGCCGCGCGCGAGCAGATTCTCGAATGCCACGGCACGCGAGATCGGGCCGTCGTAAAAGAAGATCGCGATCGATCGGCCCGAGGGAAGCGAGCAGCGATACGGCATCGTCGGGTCGAGGACGCCCTTCGTCGTCGCCTGATGCGGCTCGAGGATCGTGAAGAGAATCCCTTCGGCCGCCAACGCTTCGAGCGAAGCGACGTCGACGGCCGTCTCGGGAAGCCACATCCCTTCCGGCTTTCGGCCGAAGCGATGCTCGAAATCACGCACGCCCCAGCGAACCTGGGTGCGCTTGTCGCGCTCATTAGCCAGCGGCAGGATCATGTGGTTGTAAGCCTGCGCGATGGCGCAGCCGTGGCCACTGAATCGTTCGCGACTCTCGCGATCCGCTTCGACGACGGCCTGGTATGTACGGGGCGCGCGCGCTTCCAGCCAGCTCAGAAGCGTGGGGCCGAAGTTGAAGCTGATCGTGGTGTAGTTGTTGATGATGCGGACGATGCGATCGTGGTCGTCGAGAATGCGCGCCGTGGCGTTGGGCTCATAGCATTCCACGGTGATGCGCTCGTTCCAGTCGTGGTAAGGGTGCGCCGAATCCTGGGTCTCGACCGCCTCCAGCCACGGGTTCTCGCGAGGCGGTTGGTAGAAATGGCCGTGGATACAGATGAAGCGGTCCATCGAGAGCGCGGATGATACATTGACGCTTCCATGGCGACGAAGAAGACATCCGAGAAGGCGAATCGGAAGACGCAGAAGCTGAACGTGTGGCTCTCACCGGAACAGATCGAGTGGCTGAAGTCGGACAAGGGCGGACCCTCAGCCGCCGTGCGTGCGCTCATCACCGAAGCGATCAACCTCGACAATCTGCGGAAGAGTGTCAAAGGTGGCAAGAGGAAGCGAACCTCAAAGTAGGTGGGCGACTTTCGAGCATCGCCTGCAGCCGCTGCTGCCGTGGCCGATGTTCCTGCGCCGCGCGATGACCAACGTGCTTCTCGCCGCGGCCGGCATCCTCGTCGCCGATGGAATCGGCACAGTCGGTTATCACACCGCCGCGCGTCTTCCCTGGGTCGACGCATTCCTCAACGCATCGATGATCCTGGCGGGCATGGGGCCGGTCGACCGGCTGCCGACGACGACCGCGAAAGTTTTTGCAGCGCTCTACGCGCTCTTCAGCGGTCTCGTTTTTATTGCCATCATGGGTGTGATCCTGGTGCCGTGGGCGCACCGGGTACTTCATCACCTCCACGTCGCCGAGGAAGAGGAAGGCGCTACCAGCGCATCCGTTCGCGCGTCGAAGTGATGTGCGCGGCGTGATGGCGCCCGTGCCACGCGTACATCGCGAGCAGCCAGTCGATCGTCAGCGTGCCGGAGTGCTCCGGATGGCGGAACGTTCGCTTGAAGTCGTCGTCTTTGAGTGATCGCAGAAGTTT
>DASXRT010000141.1:0-12890 GCA_036506455.1 Thermoanaerobaculia bacterium | reverse complement strand
CGACCAGGTGCTCATCATCAGCGAGCAGGGCATGATCATCCGCTTCCCCGTGGGCGGCGTTCGCTCCATGGGACGCAACACGCAGGGCGTGCGGTTGATCAACATCGAAGAAGGCGATCGCGTCGTTGCAGCGATGAAGATTGTCGACAAGGAACAGCCAGAGGACTTGGCGGCAGAGGCGGACACGGTCGAGACACCGCTTCCGGAGCCGCCATCGGACGACACGGTCCACTGACAACGCGGAGGGGTGCTGCATGGTGAAGTTGTCGCGAGAGCGCGTGGAGAAACTCGCCCGCGATCTCGTCGAAACCATGTCGCGCTCCCGTGCCGTCATGTTCCTCAAGGACCGCGAAGCCGTCCGCCAGGCCATAGCCTACGCGCTCGCCGATGAGATCCGCCGCGAGGAAGAGCGCGAGGAAAACGTGCGGAAGCGGATTGCGGCCATGCGCAAAGCGCCGCCGCGCGGCTCGGCCGAGTGGGAACAGCTCTTCCGATCGCTGATGAATGAAGAGTACGTGCGCGACAGCGAAAGCTAGGTCGACTCCGCCGGAGTCGGCTCGTCGCTCGGTGTCGCTTCTCTGCGGCGACCGCTCAGCGTGTCATCCTCGTCGCTGATCATCTGCCGCCATCGCTGCGCTTTCATGCGCTCGAAGATGCCGCCCGCGTGTCCCGCGGGAATCCAACTGTTGCCGCCGCACTTCGGACAGCGGCCGCGGAAGGCGATGTTCTTGCCGCAGTCGGGACAGATGATGACCAGCGAATGCGAGAGCTCGAACTTCTGCTCTCCTTCGGCATCAAGGCTGTTCAGAAATGAGGCGAGGTTGGTAAAGGTTTCTTCCCCGGACATTGACTGCTCCGATCGCTTCCGGCTGCACACGACATGCCGAAGCTGTTAGCTGTTAGCTCTTAGCTCTTAGGAGGACGAAGCCAGGTTCTCCTAACAGCTAAGAGCTAACAGCTAAGAGCTTCAAATACTCATCACGTCGAATTGTTCATGATGCAAAGAATCATCGGGCTTGAAGACGAGGTGAACGCCGAGGTTGCGCTCGACCTCTTCGAAGATGGGATCGCCGGTGGAGAGAGAGCCGTAGATGATCGGATTGACGCGTACGATGACATCCTGTCCTTCGTGTAGATCGCGCGCCTTCATCAGCTCGCGCCAGATCTCGAGCGCGATCGTCGTGTTTGATTTGATTCGTCCACTGCCGCCGCAATATGGACACGCCTGCGTGAGCGATCGCTCGAGACTCTGACGGACGCGCTTGCGCGTCATCTCGATCAGGCCGAACTCGGAGATCTGCAGGATCTTCGTCTTCGAGCGGTCTTTCTTGATCTCTTCTTCGAGCGCCTGAAACAGCATCGCGCGATTCGTCGCCTCCTCCATGTCGATGAAGTCGAGCACGATGATGCCGCCGAGGTCGCGCAGGCGGATCTGACGGACGATCTCTTTCGCTGCTTCAAGGTTCGTGCGGAAGACGGTCTCCTCGAGGTTCTTCTTGCCGACGTATTTGCCCGTGTTGACGTCGATCGCCACCAGCGCTTCGGTCTGATTGATGACGATATAGCCGCCCGATTTCAGCCAGACCTTCGACTTGAGCGCTTTGGCGATCTCCGGCTCGATGCCGAACTCGTCGAAGATCGGCTCGTCGCGGCGATAGAGACGCACTCGTGAGACGAGCTGCGGCTGGATCTGATCGAGGAATTCGACGATGCGCTGATATTCATCGACCGAGTCGACCCACACGCTCTTGAATTCGGGCGAGAGGACATCGCGGATCGTGCGGAGAATGAGATCGAGATCGTGGTGAATCGCGTTCGGCGCGGAAGTCTTCTCGCCGCGGCGTTTGATCTGCTCCCAGAGGTCGGTGAGGTACTTCAGGTCGGCGCGGAATTCCTCTTCTTCCCGCTGTTCGCCGGCGGTGCGGACGATGAAGCCGCCGGTGTCCTGAGGCCGGATGCGCTCCAGGATGTCCTTGAGCCGCGTGCGTTCGTTCTCGTCTTCGATGCGCCGCGACACGCCGATGTGGTTCACCGTCGGCATGTAGACGAGAAAGCGGCCGGGCAGCGTGACGTGGCTGGTGATGCGCGCGCCCTTGCCGGCGATCGTGTCTTTCGACACCTGGACCACGATCTCCTGCCCCTCGCGCAGCAGATCCGAGATCGACGCCTCGGGGCGTTGATTCACTTCGTCGAGCTGGAGCTCGTCAGGTGTCTCGCTCTCGTATTCCTCGATGTCCTCGGCGACATCCGAAACGTAGAGGAACGCATCCCGCTCGAGGCTGAGATCGACGAACGCCGACTGCATGCCGGGCAGAACTTTGGTCACGCGGCCTTTGTAGATATTGCCGACGACGGTGCGGTGTCGCGTGCGCTCCACCCACAGTTCGACGACCTGACCCTCGTCGAGCACGGCGATCCTCGACTCATGTTTGGTCGCATTGATCACGATTTCCCGCGACATGCGGGCGCGATTGTAGACTGCGCTGCCACATGAGGACGATCTACTTCTCTGGCTCGATCAGCTCGGGACGCGAAGATGTCGAGACCTATCGCATGTTCGTCACCGCGCTCGAGCGCGCGGGACATCGCGTTCTTTCCGGAATGGTGGCGGCAGCGCACGTCAGCTCGGCCGGTGAAGCGCTGCCAGCCTGCGAGATCTTCGATCGCGACGTCGGCTGGATCGACGAAGTAGCGCGCGAGAAGGGCGTTCTCGTGGCCGAGGTCTCGCGTCCGTCGACGGGTGTCGGTTATGAGATCGCCCTGGCGCGTTATCGCTACGACATCCCGGTCATCTGCCTCTACCGTCCGGCCTTCACAAAACGCTGCAGCGGAATGATCGCCGGCGATCGCGGAATCTACCTGATCGAATATACCGAAGCGACGGTTCCGGCGGCGATTCAAAAGCTGCTGGAAGCGGTGAATAAACCCGGCAAACGTGTGGTTTAGTGCCCTTGCGCCAGAGAGCACTCCGGCATAGCTCAGTTGGTAGAGCAGCGGACTGTTAATCCGCGGGTCGTAGGTTCGAGTCCTACTGCCGGAGCCATTCCTTCCTGTACTCTCTTCGGGCGATGGCGTCCCTTTTCCCCACCACGCGGCGCAGCGTCGTGCACGCCTTGCGCAGCGACGACAGCCAGGAGCGCACGCGCGCGTTCGACACCCTCGTCGCCATCTACTGGAAACCGCTCTACAAGTACGCGCGCATGACGTGGCATCGCGCGCCCGAAGACGCTGAGGATCTCACGCAGGCATTTTTCGCACGCGTGTATGAACGCGAGAGCCTGGCGGGGTTCGATGCCGGCAAAGCCGCCTTTCGAACGTATCTGAAGACTCTCTTCGAGCGGCATGCCGCCAATGAGAGCAAAGCCGCGACGCGCATCAAGCGCGGCGGGGCGACAACCCAGCTCGACTTCGCCGAGGCGGAAGCGGAGTTGAAACACGAGACCGCGACACCGGAGGATCTCTTCTATCGCGACTGGGTGCGGAGTGTGTTTGCGCTGGCGATCGTGCGCACGCGCGAGGTCATCACCGATGAGCAGTTCGCACTCTTCGAAGCGTACGACCTTTCTGATGACCGCGATGTCTCGTATCGCGAGCTGGCGTCACGATTTGGCATGCGCGAGACCACCGTGACGAATCATCTCGCCGCGGCCCGTCGCAAGTTCCGGGAGGCGGTTCTTGACACACTGCGTGAGGCGACGGCGACGGATGAAGAGTTTCGCGCCGAGGCACGCGCGCTGCTGGGAATCGAGAATGATTTCTGACGCGACAGTCGCGCGCCTACGCTCGGTGGCGCAACAGCCGGATCTGACCGGCACGCCGTACACGATTGTCCGCGAGATTGCTCGCGGCGGAATGTCGATCGTGTACGAGGCGGTCGACGCGCGACTCGATCGGCGCATTGCGCTGAAGGTTCTCGCGCTCGAGCTCTCATCATCCGAAGCGGCCCGGCGGATGAAATACGAAGCTCGCACGATCGCGCGCCTCGAACATCCAGGCATCGTGCCGATCCACGACATCGGCGAGCTCCCCGATGGCCGCGTCTTCTACACCATGAAGCTCGTTCGCGGGATGACACTCGGCGAGTTCGCGCGCAATCGGCCGCGCGCGGATCTCCTGCGCCTTTTCCTGCGAATCTGTGATGCCATCGCCTTCGCCCACGCAGCGGGAATCGTGCATCGCGATCTCAAGCCGGAGAACATCATGGTTGGCGAATTTGGCGAAGTGCTTGTGATGGATTGGGGCGTGGCCGCATCGATCGACGCGACAGGCGAGATCGCCGGCACGCACGGCTTCATGGCGCCGGAACAACTTCGCGGCGAGCCTGTCAATCGGCGCGCCGACATCTTCGCGCTCGGCGCGATCCTTCAACTTGTCGCATCGGGCGATCGCCCATTGTGCGCGATCAGTGAGAAGGCGATGGCAAACGACCCCGGTCAGCGATATGGCGATGTCAGCGCTCTCGCCGCGGATGTGGCGCGGTACCTCGACGCGCAGGCGGTGAGTGCTTATCGCGAGAACGTCGCCGAACGGGTCGTTCGCTGGACGCGACGCAATGCCGCCCTGGTGGCCGTCGTGACGGCCTATATCGTCATGCGGGTGATCGTATTTTTTTGGCTCGGACGGTAAAGAAATACTCGGCGACGTTGAATCAGTCAACGGAGGGTTGAAGCATGAACAAAATCGTCGTCGGTCTGCTCCTCGGAGGTCTGCTCGGAATCTTCGATGGCCTGACAGCGTGGCTTACTCCTGCTGCGCGTCCCGCGATCGTCGGAATCGTCATCGGCTCGACGATCAAAGGGATGATTGCCGGCCTCGCCGCAGGCTGGTTTGCGCGAAAGGTGCAGTCAGTCGTCGCCGGAATCGTCTTCGGCCTCGCGGTCGGGCTCTTCTTGGCGTGGCTCGTGGCGTTTATGCAGCACGGCTATTACCTCGAGATCATGTTGCCCGGCGCGATCGTCGGCGCCATCGTCGGTTGGGCAACACAGCGCTACGGCCGGCCAGTCAACGCCGCCGTTGCCAGCGCGATGATGCTTGTCGTCGCGCTCTTCGCGTTCCATGCACGTGCTGCCGAAACTTCGGAACCGGTGACCGCCGATGAGGCGTTCGCGCGGTTGAAGGCGCTGTCGGGGCAATGGAAGGGTCCGTCAACCAGGGTCGATTATCGTGTTACCGGTGACGGGACCACCGTCATGGAAACGCTCTTTCCCGCAAGGGCAGCGACCTGCTCGCGACACACTACTGTTCGATGGGGAATCAGCCGGCCATGAAGCTCGATCTTGCTGCATCCACGGCGAATAACCTGGTTTTCGACTTTGGCAGCGTGCGCGGCGACGACGGTTTTTTCTAAATCGGGCAAAATAAGTCTTGCGAAATTTTTCGCGCGCCGGTTTACTTGTCGCTAACCAGCGAGGCTTCCCATTCTCTCGGTCGATCAATTGCCGGATAGCCGGCGCGCGATTCTCATGACGCTCAAGCAGCGCGGTCCGGCAACGATCGCGCAGCTCGCCGACGCCCTCGGGTTGACCGGCGAGGCCGTCCGTCAACAACTGCTGCAGCTCCATCGCGATGGCTGGGTCGAGGCGCGCATCGAGCGCAGCGAAGAGCGCGCGCGCACGGGCCGCCCGGCGACAATCTATCGACTCAGCGAGGCCGGCGATCATCTCTTCCCGAAGCAGTACGACAGCTTCACCGTTTCGGTCTTCGATGCCGTCGCGGAAGAGATGGGAAACGATGCGTTGACAAAGATTCTGGCGCGCCTTACCGACGACCGCGTGACCTCGGTCCGGGGCGGTCTTCGCGGACTGACGCTCGCCCAGAAGGTGGCTGCGCTCAAGAGCTGGTACTTCGAAGACGATCCCTACATGGACATCGAGGCCAGCGGCGGATCGTATCGGCTGAAAGAGCGCAACTGCCCCTTCCTCAACACCGCGCTTCGCCGTCCCATGATCTGCAGCATCTCCGTCAACGCGCTGACCCGGCTACTCGGATACCGCGTCGTGCGCGAAGAGAAGTTTCAGAATGGCGACGGCCGCTGCGTCTTCCGCGTGCTCGAGGATCAGCCGATCGATCCCGACTCGTGGGAATTCCGGCTCGAGGGCGAGCTCATTCCGTTGCCGAGCTCGCGCTCTTCTGCTTAGCGACGTAGACAGTCTTGATATTCACGAACTCGCGGATGCCGTAGGCGCCGAGTTCGCGTCCGAAACCCGAGTGCTTCACGCCGCCGAAGGGGAGTCGCGGATCGGACGCCACCATCGCATTGACGAACACCTGACCTGACTCGATGGCATCGACGAAGCGCTTGGCCTCCTCGCGATCGCGGGTCCAGACGCTGGCGCCGAGTCCGAATTTCGTCGAGTTAGCGACTTTCACCGCCTCATCGAAGCTCCGCACGCGGAAGAGTGACGCCACCGGCCCGAATGTCTCTTCGTCGTTAACAGGGGCGTTCCTCGGGATGTTCGCGAGCACAGTCGGCGCGTAGAAGTTGCCCTTCTCGCCGATGCGCTTTCCGCCGGTCAGCACCTTCGCGCCGGCCTTGACGCTGGCGTCGACCTGCCTTTCGATGTCGTTGACGATCTGCGGCGTGGCCAGGGGACCGATATCGGTCTTCTCATCGAGCGGGTCGCCGATCTTCAGTGCTTTCATTTCGGCAACGAATTTCGTCTCGAATTGATCTGCAATATTCTCATGGATGATAAAGCGTTTCGCGGCGATGCAGGATTGTCCGTTGTTGACGATGCGTGCCTTCACCGCGGTACTTGCGGCGGCGTCGATGTCGGCGGAGGGCATGACGATGAACGGATCGCTTCCCCCGAGCTCGAGAACCGTCTTCTTCACGTGTTTCCCGGCGTTGGAAGCGACGCTCGCGCCGGCGGGCTCACTGCCTGTCAGCGTGGCGGCTTTTACGCGTTCGTCGTCGAGAACGCGCGCGACCTGCTCGGAAGTGATGAGCAGCGTCTGGAACTCGTCGTGATCGAAGCCTGCCTCGCGCAGGATCGTTTCGATGGCCATCGCTGATTGCGGAACGTTCGAGGCATGCTTCAGCAGACCGACGTTGCCGGCCATCAGCGCGGGCGCGGCGAACCGAAAGACCTGCCAGAACGGAAAGTTCCACGGCATCACCGCCAGGATGGGTCCGAGTGGCTCGAAACGGACGTAGCTGTCGTCTGCATCGGTCTTGATGTGCTCATCGCTGAGGTGGCGTTCGCCGTTCTCCGCGTAGTAGCGGCATGCGAGCGCGCACTTCTGGACTTCGGCGATCGCGGCCTTGAGCGGCTTCCCCATCTCGGCCGTCATCAGTCGTCCGTATTTTTCCGCATCGCGTTCGAGGACCTCCGCGGCGCGTGTCAGGCGCTTGGCGCGCTCCGCGAACGAGCGTGCTCGATTGACACGAAATGCTTCGACTGCGCACCGAAGCTTGCGCTCGATTTCATCATCGCTGAGCGGCGCGAATGTTTTGATTGTTTCTCCTGTGGCGGGGTTGACGGAAGCGATAGCCATGGCCGCGCGTCATGATATCCTTCGCACACTTCGTCCACTTTGATTCAACCATCAAACCAGACTCGTCCTCTGATGAAGGAGCTCTATGCATCAGGCCAGCCGCATTCGCCTTTCACTGTTCGTGTGTCTACTCATCGCCCTCACGCCGTTCGCGCTGTTCGGTCAGAGCAGTAACGGATCGATCTCGGGAACGATCACCGACGACAGCGGCGCGGGGTTGCCCGGCGTCACGGTCTCGGCAACGAACGTCGCCACCGGCATCGAACGCATGACGGTGAGCAATGCGACCGGACGCTATCAGATCGCGCTTCTACCTCCGGGAACTTACAACGTCAAAAGCGATCTATCGGGCTTTCAGGCGTTCCGCCGCGAGAACGTCGTCGTGAATGTCGGCACCGACAGCACGGTCGACATGAAGCTGAAGCCGGGCTTGACGGAGACAGTCACGGTCACGGCTGCTGCGCCGGTCCTCGACACGACAAAGTCGGAAGTGAGCTCCGTCGTCAACGAGAAGGCGATTCAAAATCTGCCGACCAACGGCCGCAACTTCATCGACTTCGTGCTCACGACTCCCGGCGTCGTCCGCGACGTCCGCTCGGGCGACATCAGCTTCGCCGGCCAGCGCGGCACTCTAAACTCGATGGTCGTCGATGGCGCGAACAACGACAACACATTCTTCGGTCAAACCATCGGGCGCACTGGCTCGGGCCGCGCGCCGTATCAGTTCTCGCAGGACGCGGTGAAAGAGTTCCAGGTCAACTCGAATGCCTACTCCGCCGAATACGGTCGCGCCGGCGGCGCGGTCGTCAACGTCGTGACGAAGTCCGGGACGAACGACTGGCACGGCTCGGTGTTCGACTACTACCGCGACAAACGGCTCAACGCGAACGATTACATCAACGTCATCAATAAGCGCGCGAAGAGCGCGTATCACTACGATCAGTACGGAGCGAGCCTCGGCGGCCCGATCGTCCACGACAAACATTTCTTCTTCGCCAACTGGGATCGACAGCGGAACTCGGTGCCGAACCTCGTGATCCTGTCGGGGACACCGCGCACGTTTCCGAGCGACGCCGACACGCAGCGCGGCCTGGCGATCCTCACGCCGCTGGCGGCGGAATACAGCAGACAGCAGAACCAGGATGTTTATCTCGTGAAGACGGATCATGAGCTGCCGGCGAGCACACATCTCTCGCTGCGATACAACCATCAGGTGTTCCACGGAATCAACTTCGAGAACGGCGGCCCCACGAATTCCGTCGAGCACACCGGCAACTCGAACGTATTCACCGATTCGTTCTCGGGTGTCTTCGACTCGACAACCGGCTCTTCGTTCTTCAACGAAGTGCGCGCGCAATACCTGAAGGATCGCGAACCGGGCGAGGCGAACAGCGACAACCCGGAGGCGCAGATCTTCCTGGCCAACGGCGCCACGACCGTGCTGGTGATCGGACGTAACTCATTCTCACCTCGCGAGACGACGATCAAGCGCTCTCAGATCGCGGACACGGCGACGTACCTCTTCGCGAATCACACAGTGAAGGGCGGCTTCGATTACAGCCACGACAACATCTTCAACTACTTCCCGGGTAACTTTTTCGGCGTGTATCGCTTCAATTCCGTCGCCGACTTTGCCAACAACAAGCCGGCCAGCTACACGCAAGCGTTTCCGGGACAGGGCACGACGGGACCGGTGACGCATCCGGACCTCAATGAGTACGGCTTGTTCGTGCAGGACGAGTGGCGCCTGATGCAGACGCTGACTTTGAACCTCGGCCTGCGCTATGACCGCCAGCAGATGAAGCAGCCGAGCGTGCTCAATCCCGACGCGCAACTGCAGGCGGCCGGCTATCGCACAAACAAAATTCCCGTCGACAACAACAACATCGGTCCACGCCTTGGAATCGCCTGGACGCCGCTCGGCAATCGCACCGTCGTACGCGCCGGCTACGGCGTCTTCTACGGCCGCACCCCTTCGATCATGATCGGCACGGCGCATTCGAACAACGGCATCAACGTGCAGACGATCACGTTCACCGGTGCGGCGATGCCGGCCTATCCGAATCGGTTCGATGGGGTCCCATCGGGTGCGAAGCTGAACCCGATCACGATCTTCGTCTTCGATCCGAACTTCCAGAACCCAAAGGTCCAGCAGTCGAGCTTCGGCGTCGAGCAGCAGCTCGGCAGCGACTTCTCGGTCGGCGTTACGTATCAGTACGTCAGGGGCAGCGATCTCCAGCGTTCGCGCGACGTCAACGTGAGTAACCCGACGAGCGTGACGACGCCGATCTGCACCGTCGGCAAGACCGCAGCGCAGTGCGTGGCCGATTCGTCGCTGATCACCGGATCCGCGACGTACACGCGCTACACCGGCCGGCCGTTCACGAACTTTCAGCGCGTGATCGCATTTGAGAGCAGTGCTCGCTCGAAGTACAACGGGATTACTCTCGACCTCCAGCGGCGCTTCGCGAACAACTGGCAAGCGCGCCTGGCCTGGACGCACTCGACGGTCAAGGACAACAAACCGGATGCGACGGCTGTTGTACCGTTCTCCTCGGGCGACGATTCGAAGTACGTCAGTGATCCGCTCAACATCGATCGCGATTACACCTTCGGCGACAACGACGTGCGCGATCGCGTGGTGCTGAGCGGCGTCTGGTCGCTCGACAGCTATGCGCGGGGAATCAGCAACAGCGCTCTTCATGTCCTGGCTTCGGGATGGACGATCAGCGGCATCGCCAGCTACCAGAGCGGTCAGCCGTACAACACAGTCATCAACACCGATCTGAATGGAGATGGCAACCCGTCGAATGACCTCGCGCCTGGTTTTGCGCGCAATTCCCTGCGATTCCCCTCGCAGTTTGACGTGTCGCCGCGGATCAGCCGCGACATCACCTTCTTCCGCGATACGAAGCTGCAACTGATCGCCGAAGCGTTCAACGTGCTGAACAAACACAACGTGAATGGCTACAACCGCACGAAATACTCTCTGGGCACCGATGCGGCCAGCGGGAAGCAGTTCCTCATTCCGCAAGCGGCGTATCAGTTCCCGACTTCATCTGTCGGGCCGCGCATCGTGCAGCTCGCAGCGAAAGTTACCTTCTAGATCTAGAAATACGCCCCTCATCCGGCCTTCGGCCACCCTCTCCCCGCTTTGCGGGGAGAGGGACACTCACCGTATTTGACAAACCGCATTTGTAAATATACGTTTATTTACAAATGGGGCGACCGCCGACCATCAGCCGTGAACAGATCCTGCGGAGTGCTCGGTCTCTCTTTTCCCTGAAGGGTTTTGCCGCGGCCACGTTAGCGGATATCGCCGGGGAGCTCCGTGTCACCCCCGCGGCGATCCTGCGGCACTTCGACTCCAAGCAGGCCCTTTTCGAAGCGGCGATGCACACCGATGTGCCATTGCCGCAGTGCATTGTCGACCTGCAGACCGTCGACGCCTCGGCCGATCCGCGGGTCGTGCTTCGCCGCGTGGCCGAGGAGTGGGTGCCGTTCGCGCGAACGATGATCGTGGCGCACCTCGTCGTCACCATGCACGAGCAGACGAACCCGACGCTGGTCGTGCCGTTTGATCCGCGCTCCGAAGACAGTCCGCCGAAGCGTGGCCTGAAGATCGTCGCGAGCTACTTCCGCCGCGCCAAGGAAGCGGGCGTCATCCAGATCAAAGACCCGCGCGCCGCGGCGCTCCTCTTCATGGGATCGCTGCTGTCGTACGTCTTCATTCATCACGTACTCAAAGTCGTCGAGCCTCCCTATCCGCTCGATGACTACATCGATGCGCTCCTCGATCTCTGGTCGCGGGGAGCGATCGCGCCGAAGAAGCATGGAGGTTCCCTTGGTCGCAAAGAAGTCATCCCGTCTCAAACGAATCGTGCCGATCGTGATCATCGTCGTCGGCGCGGTCGCCCTGCTGCTGTACATGCAGCAAAAGCGCAGGCCGAAGCCGCTGGTTCTGGCCGGCACGCTCGAGGCGAGGACGGTCAACGTCGGGTCGCTCGTCGGCGGACGCGTGACGCGCGTTCTCGTCGATGAAGGCTCGCACGTCGTCCCCGGCCAGACGCTGGTGACGCTGGAGACGGAAACGCTCGATCGTCAGATTGCGGAGCAGCAGGCCGCGATCGAGGCCGCGCGCGCCGCCTATGCGAAGGCATTAGCCGGCCCGAGACAGGACGAGATCGACAAAGCAGCAGCGATCGCCGTGAACGCTGAACGCGACCGGCGGCGCATGGCAGTGCTCTACCGCGATGGCATCGTCGCCAAGCAGGTGTACGACGATGCCGCGACGAAAGCGCGAACGTCGGCCGAGGATCTCGATCTGCTGCGCAAGGGAACGCGAAAGGAAGACATCGAAGCCGCGCGTGCGCAACTCGAGCAGCAGCAGCGTCAGCTCGGCGTGCTGATGAAGCAGCGCGCGGAGACGGATGTGAAATCGACCGTTGCCGGGGTCGTGCAATCGTTCGGTCTGCGGCCGGGTGACATCGTCGCGCCAAACCAGACCGTCGCCGAGATCCTCGAGGAATCGCAGCTTTGGGTTCGCGTCTACGTGCCGGAAACGCTGCTCGGTCTGTTGCACGTCAGTCAACCAGTGCGCGTGCGCGTCGACACGTATCCGAATCAGACGTTCCCCGGTCACATCGCCACGATCGCCTCGCAAGGGGAGTACACGCCACGCAACGTGCAAACTCGCGCGCAGCGCGCCGAGCAGGTGTTTGGCGTCAAAGTGATCGTCGATCCCAACCCGACGCTTCACGCCGGCATGGCCGCGGAGATTGACCTCGGAGTGAAAGACAAGGCGGAACGGTGAGCGCAGAAATCGGCATCGACGTCCAGGGCGTGTCGAAAAACTTTGGCAACGTGCGCGCACTCGATCAGGTCACCCTGCAGGTGCCACGCGGCGAGATCTTCGGCCTGCTCGGTCCAAACGGATCGGGGAAGTCGACGCTGATCCGCATTCTGTGCGGACTGCTCGCGCCGACGGAAGGTCACGCCACGGTCGATGGTCTCGACGTCGAGCGCGAGGGCGAACAGGTTCGGCAACACATCGGCTACGTCTCGCAGTCCTTCTCGCTCTATCGCGATCTCACCGTCGATGAGAACCTCGACTTCTTCAGCTCCATCTATCGGCTTCGCGGTGCCGATCGGCAGGAGCGAAAGGAGTGGGCCATCAATCTCACGCACATCGGACCGTATCGCGACCGGCTGGCCGGCGCGCTCTCGGGCGGATGGAGGCAGCGTCTGGCGCTCGCTGCGGCACTGATGCATCGCCCGCGCGTGCTCTTCCTCGATGAGCCGACAGCGGGGATCGATCCTGTCGCGCGCCGCGAGCTGTGGGATCTTCTGTTCGGCCTCGCTGCCGAGGGCGTGACGATGTTCGTCACGACGCA
>DASXRT010000140.1:0-23068 GCA_036506455.1 Thermoanaerobaculia bacterium | reverse complement strand
GTGGTGCGCAATCAGGCCAAGCTCGCCTACAACAGTGTGGCCGCGTGGCTCGATGGCGAAGCGCCGGCGCCGCCGAAGATCGCGCAGGTGAAAGGCCTCGAAGAGGCGATCCGTCTTCAGGATCAGACCGCCGATTCGATGCGCGGACGCAGACACGAGCTCGGCGCGCTCGACCTCGAGACGATCGAAGCCAAGCCGGTCATCATCGACGGCCGCGTCGTCGATCTCCGCCAGGAACGGCGCAACAACGCGCGCATGCTCATCGAAGACTTCATGATCGCAGCGAACGGCGTGTCCGCCCGCTTCCTCGAAAGTCGTAACTGCTCCAGCCTGCGCCGTGTCGTCCGCTCGCCCGAGCGCTGGGACCGCATCGAGAAAATCGCCTCGGACGTCGGCGAACGGCTGCCGCCCGATCCCGACGCCGCGGCGCTGGAAGGATTCCTGCGACGTCGAAAGAAGGCCGATCCGTTGCGTTTTCCCGATCTCTCTCTCGCGGTCGTCAAGGCGATGGGTGCAGGCGAGTACGTGCTGGAGCGCCCGGGCGAGGAATCGATCGGGCACTTCGGTCTCGCGGTGAAGGACTACACGCATTCGACGGCTCCGAATCGTCGCTATCCCGATCTCATCACGCACCGTCTGCTGAAGGCGGCGATGACGAGGACGCAAGCGCCATACAGCGACGACGAGCTCTCTTCCCTCGCCGATCACTGCACGCAGCAGGAAGACGCAGCGAACAAAGTCGAGCGCCAGGTGCGAAAGTCCGCGGCCGCATCTCTGCTGGAATCGCGCGTCGGGGAGAAGTTCGACGCCATCGTCACCGGCGCTTCATCGAAGGGCACGTGGGTGCGCATCTTCCAGCCGCCGATCGAAGGAAAAGTCGTGCACGGCGAAGAGGGACTCGACATCGGCGAGCGCACGCGCGTGAAGCTGGTGCACGTCAACATCGAACGAGGTCACATCGACTTCGTACGGAGCGGCAAGCGATAGTGGTCCGCAGGACGCTCGGCATCGTCGGCGGCATCGCGCCCGAATCGACGATCGACTACTACCGCAAGATCGTGACGCTCTATCAGTCGCGTGTGGCGGATGGCAGTTATCCCTCCATCATCATCAACAGCATCGATCTGAAGAAGATGCTCGGACTAGTCGCCGCGCACGACCTCACTGCGCTGACCGACTATTTCCACACAGAGATGGAGAAGGTCGCCGAAGCCGGCGCGGACTTCGCGCTCTTTGCTTCGAACACGCCGCACATCGTGTTTGATGACGTGCGGAAGCTTTCGTCGATACCACTCATCAGCATCGTGGAGGCGACGTGCGCCGCGGCGCAGGCCCTCGGCGCGAAACGAGCAGGCTTGATCGGGACGCGATTCACGATGCAGGGCCGTTTCTATCGCGACGTGTTCTCGCGTCACGGCATCGAGATCGTCATCCCTCACGACGACGAGCAGGACTACATCCACGAGAAATACATGAACGAGCTCGTGAAGGCGTCGTTCCTCGAAGAGACGCGCGCGAAATTGCTCGAGATCATCACACGGATGCGCGACCGCGATTCCCTCGACGCCCTGATCCTCGGCGGCACCGAGCTGCCGTTGATTCTACGCGAGTCTGAAAATGCCCGAATCCCGCTCCTCGACACGACTCGCATTCACGCCGAAGCTGCGGTCGACGAGTTGCTGGCCTGACTTTGTCACGGTCGCAAGTGACGATCCAGGAACGCCAGCGTCGCGTCCCAGGCGATGCGCGCCTTGTCCCGGTCGCGAAAGTTGAAGACATGTCCGGCACCGGGAATGACGAGGAGCTCGACTGGCCGCCCCAGCTCGGCGAGCCGCCTCGCCAGGCGCCGCGATTCTTCGACGCTCGCCGAGCGATCACGGTCGCCATGAACGAGCAGCACCGGCGCTTTGATGGACTCGACTTGACGCAACGGTGAGGCTCGGCGCAACAGCGTCTGCAGCTCCGCGTTAGTCCGCGCTCCGCTGGCACGGCGGAAGCCGGCGCGGATGAACCGAAAGGCGAACCGCCGCCCGCGGCTTCCACCCGGCGCTTCCAACCAGGTCTCGAAGTCGGTCACGGGGTAATAGGCAACGACTGCAGCGGCGCCACCGTCGTAAGCGGCGATGAGCAGGCTGAACACACCGCCTTGCGAGAAGCCGAGGAGTCCGATGCGCCGCGGGTCGACGTCGGGATCAGCGCGCACCCGATCGATCACGCGCCGCGGATCGGCCGGATCCCGCCACGGAACGAGGCTCTCACGCCATCGACCGCGGATGCGACGGCGATAGTCGGCGGCGATCGCCAGATAGCCTGCCTTCGCCAGATCGTTCAGTACGCCCCGCATTTCCGTCGCGCTGTGCCCCGCCTCGGGATGAACGATGACCGCCGGCAGCGGAGCCGGACCGCCGGGACGCACCCACTCCGTGTGGACTTGCAAGTCGCCATAGACCGTGACCTCGGTCCAGCTCCTGGCGCCCGCCGGCGGCAAGCGCGCGTGCAGGACGTAGTGATTCATGCACCCGGCGAGGAGCAGAACGCCGGGGAGCGACAAAGCGACGGCCGGGCTACGCAAGGGTCACCGAGCGATGATTACAGATTCAGGTCTTTCGGAAACTGCCGCCAGTTTACGAAATCGCTATCGTTGTGTTCCCGCGCCTCATCATCCGAGATCGAACGCGAGTTCCACGCAGTGTTGAGATGGTGGTAGGCATGCTCGATGGCGATCTCATATTCCTCGTTGCTAACCGCCTCGGATGAAAGTGCGGTCGTGAGCCTTTGTAATTCCTGAAGCGCTTCGGTCAAGTGGAACAACACCCACCGTTTATTCATGGCCGCCTAACTCTCCGTGAGCGAAACGATCCTGTTCAGCGCATCCAGCGTGATGCTCTTGGCGCGATGACTGAGCGTCTGGCCATCCTGAAGCAGCGCGGTGGAGAGGATCGTGATGACATCGCCGGCGCGAACGTGCCGCACGCGCACTTCTCCGGTTTCACCTTCTTCAATCCATGTGACGAATCGATCGCCGGTCGCGATGTTCACGATCTCGACTTCCTCGAAGGGGCGGACTTCCATGGCCTGCATGAGAACGGGATCGATGCGCAGCGACATCGCCGACGATCCGTCACCCGTCGTCACCATGGCGTTATGAATCACCGATCGCACGAAGCGGCGGATCACGGGATCAGCTTCCTCTCGATACGGATGTTGTCGATGAGCCGCGTGCGTCCGATGCGAACGGCTCCGGCCACGAGCAGGTCGCGACGGAAATCGACGGGACGTTCGAACGTCAGCGGATCGACGAGAGCGAGGTAATCGACATCCACTCCCGGCGTTTCCGCAGCCATCTTATGCATCAACTTCTCCACCCCTTCGACATCTTCGACGCCATGCGTCACCGCTTCCTCTCCCGCACGCAGCGCACGATGCAATACCGGCGCAAGCTTTCGCTCCTCCGTTGAGAGATAGCTGTTGCGCGACGAGAGAGCCAGCCCGTCATGCTCGCGAATCGTCTCGCCGAAGACGAGACGCACCGGCACGTCGAGATCGCGGACCATGCGATCGATCACCGCGCACTGCTGCGCGTCCTTCCGCCCGAAGACGGCGAGATCGGGCTGCACGATGTCGAACAGCTTCAGGACGACGACAGCGACGCCGTCGAAATGGCCGGGGCGGCGGGCGCCCTCGAGCGTGCTCGCCAAGGGACCGACGGACACGGTCGTCGTGGCGCCCGGCGGGTACATCGTGTCGACCGACGGCATGAAGATCACATCGACACATTCTTTTTCGAGCAACGCGCGATCGCGATCCTCGTCTCGCGGGTAGCGCGCCAGATCTTCATTCGGGCCGAATTGCTTCGGGTTGACGAAGATCGACACGACGATGAAATCGGCGCCGCTCTGGCGCGCCGTGCGAATGAGCGAGAGATGACCTTCGTGGAGAAAGCCCATCGTGGGGACGAGGCTGACGATTCTTCCGTGTGCGCGCGCTGCGGCGACAGCCTCGCGCATCTCCTCGATCGCTTGCGAGACGATCATTTCATCGGCACGACCACGCCACCTGTCCCGTAAAGGCGCTCCAGCTCCTCGCGCGTGCCGCCATGGAACGACTCGGTCTTTTCATCGGGGAACTTCCCGTCGCGCACATCGCTCAGGAAATTCGTGAGCGCGGCCTTCATGTCGTCGCCGATGTGTGCGTACTTGCGCACGAACTTCGGCGTGTGACCGTCGTAGAGACCGAGGACGTCGTGAAAGACGAGCACCTGGCCGTCGCAGGAAGGGCCGGCGCCGATGCCGATCGTCGGAACGGAGATGCGCTCGGTGATGAATGCGGCCAGTTCGCTCGGCACGCATTCGAGCACCAGCGAGAAGCATCCGGCCTGCTCGAGCGCCATCGCTTCGTCGATGAGGCGGCGCGCTTCGTCGACGCCTTTGCCCTGGACCTTGAATCCGCCAAGGGCGTTGACCGACTGCGGTGTGAGACCGATGTGTCCCATGACCGGCATCTCCGCGTCGACCATCGCCTCGACGACTCTGATGCGGCTCGGCTTGCCGCCTTCGATCTTCACCGCATGTGCGCCCGCCTGGATGAAGCGTCCGCCGTTGTGAACGGCCTCTTCGACGGAAACCTGATAGGAGAGATACGGCATGTCGCCGACGACGAGCGCGTGGGTTACGCCGCGCGCGACCGCGCGCGTGTGATGAATCATGTCGTCGACGGTCACGCTCAGCGTGTCGGGGTAGCCGAGGACGACCATGCCGAGTGAATCGCCGACGAGGATGATGTCGGCGCCGGCGGCATCGGCGATCTTGCCTGAGGGATAGTCGTACGCGGTGAGCATCCCGATCCGCTGCGACGCTTTCATTCCGCGGATCTGGGGGACAGTGATCTTCTTGGGCTGTTCCATCTCGCCTCCGTCCCGGTCCTTTTGACTTCAGGATCCAAGCGGTACGTAGTACTGCGTTCCCTTTTGAGCATTGCGAATCTGCTCGACGAGCTGATCGAAATGCTCGGGCGTGTTCACGAAATCGATGTCATTCGTATTCACCACAAGCAACGGCGTCTCATCGTACCGGTAGAAGTAGTGAGAGTACGCCTCGCTGAGCTCTTGCAAATACGATGACGAGATCGATTTCTCGTAAGCTCGCCCGCGCCTCTTAATACGCCGCATCAGTGTATCAAGATTCCCCTGGAGATAGATGACGAGGTCAGGTTTCGGAACGGTTTCGTGCAGCAAGTCGTAGAGGCGGTTGTAGATGAGAAGCTCGGAGTCGTCGAGCGTCAGATAGGCGAAGATCTTGTCTTTCGGGAAGGTGTAGTCGGCGATGATCAGCTCCGTGAACAGATCGCGCTGCGCCACCCCGCGCTGCTGGTCGTATCGGGAGAGCAGAAAGAAGAGCTGCGTGCGGAACGCCGCGCCGCGGCGATCCTTGTAGAAATCGTCGAGGAACGGATTCTCGGCGTCCTCCAGCACCTTCGTGCCGCGGAAGCGCTTGGCCAGCATCGTGACCAGCGACGTCTTGCCGACGCCGATAGGACCCTCGACGGCGATGTGGCGGTACGGGAGGGGGGCGGACACGCGCGCAAGGATAAAGGATACGTGATAAAAACCGGCGCCCGATGCTCTCGATCGAGGACTACAAACTCCCCAACGGTCTCCGCGTCGTCCTCAACGAGGATCACTCCGCGCCGCTGGTGGCGATCAATATCTGGTATCACGTCGGCTCGAAGAACGAGCGCGTCGGCCGCACCGGCTTCGCCCATCTGTTCGAGCACATGCTCTTCTCCGGATCGGAGCACGTCGGCAACAACGAGCACTTCCGCTACGTGCAATCGGTGGGTGGTGTCCTCAACGGAACGACATTCTTCGATAGAACCAATTATTTCGAAACATTGCCATCCAACTATTTGGCGCTCGGACTCTGGCTGGAGTCCGATCGGATGGGATTTTTCCTTCCCGCGCTCACGCAGGAGAAGCTCGACATCCAGCGCGAGGTCGTGAAGGAAGAGCGCCGGCAGCGCTACGACAACGTGCCCTACGGCACCGCGTTCGAGCGGCTGCTGCATCTCGCCTACGACCCCGACTACTCGTATCACTGGCCGACGATCGGGTCGATGGACGACCTCACGGCCGCGTCGCTCGACGACATCCGCGAATTTTTCAAGACCTGGTATCGACCCGACAATGCGGTGCTGACGCTCGTCGGCGATTTCGCTCGCGATGAAGCGAAGGAGCTCGTCGCTCAATACTTCGGCGACATTCCGCCCGGCCGCGACTTTCCGCAGTTCCAACTGCAACGCAAATCACCGAGCAGCGAGCGGCGCGAAGTGTTCCCGTCGCTCGTGCAACTGCCGCGCATCTACCGCCTCTATCACCTGCCGAAGATGGGAGAGCGCGATTGGATCCACACCGATCTCCTCTCCACCGTGCTCGCCTCGGACAAGGCCAGCCGTCTCGATCGCGCGCTCGTCCACGAGCAGCAGATCGCCCAGGATGTCGCCGCGTACGTATTGCCGACGGAATCGACAGGCATGATGCTGATGCACGTCACTGCGAAAGAGGACGTCGACGTCGAGAGACTCGAGCGCGCTCTCGATGACGAGATCGCGCGGCTTGTCGAAGGCGGTATCACGAGCGATGAGCTCACGCGCGCGCGCAATCGCGCCGAGGTCGAATATGCGCATCAGATCGAGAACTACGACACGCGCGCCGATCTGATCGCCATGCTGTCGACGTACTTCAGCGAGCCGCAGCGCGTGCATTCGTGGCTGGAGCCTTACAACGGGGCGACGACCGACGATCTCGCACACGTCGCGCAAAAGTACCTCGTTCCCGAGAACCGCGTGACGAGCGTGTTCGTGCCGGAGAGGAGCGCAGCGTGAGCGACTTCCGAGCGTCCGCCCCGCCCCCCGGCCCGCCCCGCCCGTACCACTTCCCCCACGTCACGCGCACGACGTTGGCGAATGGCCTGCGCATTCTCGTCGCGGAGAATCGCAACGCGCCGATCGTCTCGCTGCGCACGCTGATCCGCTCAGGCGCCGATCACGACAACGCGCAGCTCGCCGGCCTGGCATCGTTAGTCGGCGATCTGCTCGACGAGGGTGCTGGCGACCGCGACGCGATCAAGCTTGCCGAGGACATCGGACTCCTCGGCGCTGCGCTCGGCACGGGGACCGATTGGGACGCGTCGTACATCTCGATCGACGTGCTGAGCCGCAACGCGGAGCCGAGCGTGGCGATCCTATCTGACGTCGCCGCGCGACCGACGCTTCCCGAAGATGGATTCGAGCGCGTCCGCAACGAGCGCCTCACGGACATCCTGCAACAGCGCGACGAGCCGTCGGCGATCGCGGGCAAGCGCTTCTCCGCGCTCCTCTATGGCGAAGGCGTGTACGGCAATTCCATCGTCGGCAACGCGGAGAGCGTCGCGCGCATCACGATCGACGATGTGCGACGGTTCTACCGGCAACACTACGTACCGAACAACGGTTCGGTCGTCGTGGCCGGCGATGTCACTGCGCAACAAGCAGTCTCGATCGTGGAGCGCACATTTGCATCGTGGTCGCGCGGCGCGGAGCCGCCGCGCCCGACCGTGACACCACGGCCGATCGATTCGAGCAGGATCTACATCATCGACCGGCCCCAGGCCGTGCAGTCGGAGATCCGCGTCGGACACATCGGTGTGCCGCGCTCCTGCGAAGACTATTTCCCTCTCTCTGTGATGAACGCGCTCCTCGGCGGTGTCTTCAACTCGCGGATCAATCTCAATCTGCGCGAGCGTCACGGGTACACGTACGGCGCACGTTCGACGTTCGCGTTCCGCCGGCAGGCCGGCCCGTTCGTCGTCGCTGCGCCCGTGCGCAATGAAGTGACACGCGAATCGGTCGAAGAAGTTCTTGCCGAGCTGCGACGCATCCGCACCGGCGACATCGAGACCCGAGAGCTCGACGACACGAAAAGCTATCTGATGGGCGTCTTCCCGGCAACGGTGCAGAGCTCGAGCGACATCGCCAGCCGTCTCGTCGACATGGAGCTGTACAGCCTGCCCGCCGATTATTTCGATCGCTATCGCGAGAACATCGCGGCGATCTCGCGCGAGGACATCGAGCGGGTCGCCCAGAAATACATCGATCCCGACCGAGCCCTCATCGTCATCGTCGGCAGCGCCAAAGCGATCCGCGAGCCCCTGGGCCAGCTCGGGTATCCGATTCATGAGCTGGACATCGAGGGGAAAGAAGTGGCTTAGAACGAAACGAGTCCCCTAACTTTTCCGTATCTGATCGTAGGGACGATCATGAAGAGGCTTCTCACCGCGATCGGCATCGCTGGCCTGGCGATCTTTTCCGCCGGCCTGATCGTGGCCAGACTTCGCCTGCCGGAGTGGCGCACCGGTGCAGTTCCACCGCGCTCGTACTTCGCAACGCGGTTGCAGGCGGCGACCAGTCGCGCGGGGATCTCGATGATTTCGCCACCGCGATTTCAAGTCATATCGCGGAGTCTCATCGACGCGGATTCGGATCTCGACCCGACGGATCCGCCGTACAGGGTTTTCGGAACACGCGCGGCGGACTGGCTCGCGTCGAGAGGCCGCGGGCCATTCGTCGAAGCCGTGGTCGATGCACGATTGCGCTCGCGCGAGCACGAAGTCGATCACCTTCGCGTCATCTATTCGCTTCAGGGAGAGCCGATCGGGGCGGCCTGGCTGCCGCTCAATCCAGTCGCCATTCAACTCCGCGAAACGGCGACCGCCGCGGCGCTGCGCCAAGGGTTGGCCGTGATCATGGCTCCCGACATCCTCCGCCCGCCCGGACAAGACCTCGACGTCTTCGGCGCGAAAGTGACCCTTGTACCGCTTGCCGGCGGCGATCGACAGGAATCATTCGTCGTGTACACGGTTCCCGGCTCTGATCTCCCCTGCGCGCAGCGCCTGCCCGGCTCGGTGCCGGCGGTCCGCCAGCGACTCCAGAGCATCGATCTCACCGATGTGTTGATCGTGAGACTGCCGGGAATTCTCGTCAACGCTCTTCTGACTCTCGGGTGCGCGGCGCTTTTCATGGTCCTCCTCAGCAGGCGGCGGATCGATCTGACGAACGGAGCGATCCTGGCCGTCCTCTCGTTTGCGTTCACCATCGGGCCCCCGCTGCGCGAATTCGGGAACTGGCCTCAGTTCCTCAAACTATCCAGCGGCGCAGTCGGTCTGGCGATCGCAATCTTCATTCTCTGGTCGGCTGCGGAGTCGTGGGTCCGATCGACGACCAGCGGGTTTCGCACGAATCTCGATTCGCTTCGCGCGGGCCGCATCGGACCGCAGAGCGGAGCCGCACTTCTCGCCGGCGGCGCGGCCGGAGCCGCCGTCGCGGGACTGTGGCTGATGACCGTGAGTGCGGCGACGCTGGTACCGGGCCTTTCGCCGACCGACGGCACCGTGCGGCTGCCGATGTTCAGCACAGAGTTCTCGGTGATCGGTGAAGGTGTTCTGCTGAGTGGATTCGTTCTCCTGGCAATCGGAGCGGCGTTTCAACTTCCTTTGATCCGGCGTGTGCCGTTCTGCAGTGTGATTCTCGCGACGTTGTTTCTGGCGACACGCGTTCCTGTTTCGCGATTCTGGTTTGCGTCATTCGGTGCGCTTCTGATCGCCGCGGTCCTCGTCCCGACATACAACAAGTTCGGGCTGACCGCACTGCTGACTGCGACGGTCGTTGCGATGGCGCTTCCCGCCGCGATCTATGCCGCAATGCATGTCTCCTGGCTGGGAGGATCATTGATTGCCACGTCGGCGCTGTGCGTCGCTCCATTGGCGTTGGGACTCGTCGGAATGACCCGGCCCGCAGAAGCGGAGATGGGCGAGGTTCGCGTCCCGGCGTTCGTGCATCGACTCGAGGAGGAGCGGCGTCTGCAGCACGAAATGGATCTTCTGGCGCGAATGCAGCTCGGCCTTCTGCCGCTGACGACGCCGCAGATCGACGGTTACGACATCGCCGCGCGCTCCATTCTCGCAACCGAGGCTGGAGGAGACCTGTACGACTTCCTCACGGACGAGCGTGGTCAGCTCTGGGTCGCCGCGGGTGACGTTTCGGGGCACGGCTACTCCTGCGCCATCGCTCAGGCGATGACGAAAGCGGGTCTGGCCAGCCTCGTGGGATCGGAGCAGACGCCGGCGACTGTTCTGGCGCGGCTCGACCGCGTCCTGCGTACGAGCGGATCATCGAGAACGTTCACGAGTCTCGCTTTGATGCGACTCGATCCGCCGCGAGGTGAAGGATTGATCGCCAACGCCGGCCATCCTTATCCACTATTTGCGGCCGACGGCGAGACTCGCGAGATTCAGATCTCTTCACTTCCCCTCGGCCAGGGGCCCGCGCGAATGTATGCGAACACGCCGATTCAGTTCGAGCCGGGCTCTGTCATCGTCTTCTGTTCCGACGGTCTGTTCGAAGCGATGAACGGCAATGGAAGCGCGTACGGCTTCGATAGGATGCGTGTCCTGCTCAGCTCATGCCGCGGGCTGACGTCGAACGAGATTCTGCATTGCATCCTAGAAGACTGGAGAAAACACATCGGGCGCTCGGCCGCGAACGACGACACGACGATCGTGGTGGTGAAGCGCAACGTCATCACCGCTGAATCGCATAGCTCACTTTCGTGAAGAACGAACGCTGCGACCGCGCCAGTGACCGATCCGGCATGAGTACGCGATCGTCGCCGTAGCCGATGAAGAAGACCGTCTGCCAGTTCAGTCGATAGCTATAGAGAACCGATCCCGAGAAATCCCCGCTGCGCCCGCCCGAGACGGGGTCGTTCTTCACGTACTGGCCGATCACGCGGATCAGCGAGCTCGCTGAAAAACTGTAGGTCGTCTTCAGCCGCTCGACGATCGCGGTGTAGACGCGGTCGCCGGCGACGCGGAGCGTTTCGTGATTCACATTCGCGTCGAAGGTCACCTTGTCATGCGGCCGCAATGTCGCGCCAAAGTTGACCGAAGAACCTCGTCCGCGACGGACATGAGCGAAGTCGATCATCTCGCCAACGCGTCCACTGACGGAGATGCGCGGCAGGCGGCGCGAGGGATCGAATTGCACGAACCCATTGACATAGGTCTCGTCGAGAAGTTGCGATGCGACACGGCTGCGATCGCGGATGCGGAGCACCAACTGCGCCTGAAGATTCTTCGCGCCGAACAGCGTAACACCGGGTGCAATGCGCCGGAAGATCAGGTTGCCATCCGAGTCGGTCGTTCGATCGACGAAGAAAGACGTCCGCACGAAACTCACCAGTTTGTTTTCCGGGTACGAGCGCAGTGCGATCGCTCCTTCGATGTCGCGATACCCGACCTGGGGAACGAATCCGAGGTCTGCGCGGAATGCGTCGCCGACATCGCGTCCCTCGGCCCACCAGTCGTAGCGTTGCTTCTGATGCGTCCAGCCGGCAAAGATCGCGTGTGATGTCGTCCGCTGGCCGTTCCACGACGTCAGCAGATCGGGACGATTCGGATTTTGATTCTGGCTGTAGAGCGCCTCGGCGGTGACCGCATCGCTGTCGTTCGGCCGCCACTGGAAGTCGGGTCCGATCACGCGATTGTGTCCACCGCCGCGGACCTGGCGATCCGTAAAGACCGCGCCGATGAACGATGATCCGAGGTCGTGACGGATCCGGCCGATGGCATCGGTCGATCGGAAATCCTGCGGAGCGAACAGCGATCCGAGCGTGCCGGGCACGATCGTCAGTCCTCCGCCGCGATCCTCGGTCACCAGCAGGGTGTAAGCGGAGCCGCCGATCTTGCCGGTCGCGCGAGCGCCCCATCGCGGAGAGGTGATCGTCCGCGTGTAGACGATCTGCAGCGGAGTGTCGAAGAGATCGACGCCTTCGAGAAAGAACGGGCGCTTCTCGGGAAAGAACACAGCGAAGCGCTGATTGACGGTGATCTGTGCGACGTCGGACTCGACCTGCGAGAAATCGGGATTGAGTGTCAGATCGACGGCGTGCGTCGCCGTCGGGTTCCACTTCACATCGAGTCCTGTGTCGGTGGTGGTGTTCCCGCGCGCGAGATTGGTGCCGAGATCCACTCGCGGCCTGTCGAGCCGCTGCGCGGTCGCATACGGCGCGGCGACGAAGTGGCCGGCTTCCGGAAGATTGGTCAACCCCGTGACCGGATGCGCGTGACAGATGACGCAGTTCGAGCCGCGCGGAAGCGGCGCGCTGTAGATGCCGTATCGGAAATCGCGCGGGTAGTTGCGCCACACGAGAATGTTCCAGGTCTGCGGATCCGTGTGCGGGTACCGCAGCGACGAGAACGGGATCCTGTACTCGGCGGTCCAACCGCGCGAGTCGATCTTGGCGGCGGTGTCGTAAAAGAAATCAGGCGAGAAGTCCTCGTTCTGATTCGCGTCGTTGAAGACCGCGTCGCCCTGAATGCCGCGAGGGTTGACTCGCAGCTCGAGCGCGGAACGCTTGTCGTTTCGCGTATCGAGGAACACGGCGATGTTGTCGTCGGTGCCGATGACGTTGTCGCGCTCGACGTAAGGCGCTCGAATCTTGCGCGGATCGGGATCATCCGCGTGCACGCCGATGTAGAAATAGCGATCGTCGTAGGTCAGATACACGATCGTGTTCACTTTCGCCGGCGTGTTGTTGCCGGGCGAAGTCTCATAGAAGCGATCGATCGTGGCCGCACCGCGCCAGCCGGGATCGGAAAGATCGCCGTCGATCGTGATCGATCCGGATGCGCGACCGATCGCCAGCGGCGGAGGCGGCGCCGGAACATCTTCAGCGATCACAGACGATGAGATCACCGCCACGAGCGCCGCAAGAACCAGTCGCATCGTCGCATTCTTCTACGCGACTGAAAGGGTGGAGTTGCGTTTCAGTCAGAGATTCGTTTCCGAATGAATCATCGCTCTGACGGCAGAGCTCGGCGTGGGATAGGCCTCTCGGTCCATCGCCAGGGCCACGCCGGCCGCGATCACCTGCATCAGCAGCAGGAGCGAGGAGATGCCATGCAGTCGTCCGAACTGGCGGCGCACGGGGTCCTCACGTGAAAGCTCGGAGATCGGCACCGGCGATTTCGCGCGAACCGCGCGAATGCGCAGATCGGTCGCCGCCTGCGCCGCCGCGATCAGAATGGCTACGAAGACGACGGCCAGAACATATATGCGGCCGCGACGCCAATCGAGGAACAGGAGCAGCAGCGGTGCGCCGAGGCCGATGTAGTGCCACCGCGACAGCATCACCCCGACGATATCGGCGGCAATCGTCGCGTTTGGTGCGCCGCGAAATGCGGCCGGCGCCGCGACCGCGATCAGGAACAGCCCGCTTCCGAGCCAGATGGCATGAACGAGACGTGCGAGGAGATGCCCGCTCATCGGACGATCCTGGCGATCGATTCGTGTAACGGCGGCCAGAGCACGCCGCGATCGGTGATGATCGCCGTGATCAATCGCGCCGGCGTCACATCGAACGCCGGGTGTCTCACCGTCACGCCCTCGGGAGCGATCCGCTGGCCGAACGCTTCGACGATTTCTTTCGCACTCCGCTCCTCGATCGGGATCGAGTCACCCGACGGACAATCGAAATCGATCGTCGATACCGGTGCCGCGATGTAGAACGGAACGACATGCGCGTGGGCCAGGACCGCGAGCGTGTAGGTGCCGATCTTGTTCGCAGTGTCGCCATTCGCGGCGATGCGATCGGCGCCGACGACGACGGCGTCGAAACGCTCCTGCTGAAAGAAATGGCCGGACATGCTGTCGGTGATCAATGTGACGTCGATTCCTTCCTGCTGCAGCTCCCACGCGGTGAGTCGCGCGCCCTGCAGATACGGGCGCGTCTCGTCGGCGAAGACATCGATGCTCTTGCCGCTCTCGACTGCCGCGCGAATCACACCCAGAGCCGTTCCGTACCCCGCGGTCGCGAGCGCTCCGGCATTGCAGTGCGTCAGCACCGTGCTGCGCTGGCCGAGGAGCTCGGCGCCGAAGCGGCCGATGCGCATGTTCGCTTCGACGTCCTCCTCGAGGATCTTCTCCGCCTCCTGGACGAACGACTGAGGATTGACCTGCAGCATTCGATCGATCGCCCATCGGAGATTGACGGCAGTCGGACGTGTTGCGCGCAGCATCTCCGCGGCTTCGTTCACGTCATCGCCGCGAAGGCCGGCGAGAGCAATGCCGAAGGCCGCGCTCACGCCGATGGCCGGCGCGCCGCGTACGACCATGTCGCGGATGGCCGTCGCCACCGACGCGGCATCGCGGCACTCGATCCACTTTTCTTCGTTCGGCAGGAGCCGCTGATCGAGCAACTGCAATGCGTCGCCCGTCCACCGAAGCGGTGTCACGCGCACAGAATTCGCAGTTCGAAACACGTCGATATACTACGCGGATTGTGCAGCGGCGGGCGCCGCTACACCACTCAGGGAGGACTCATGGTCAAGGTTGGAGTGAACGGATTCGGGCGCATCGGGCGCAACGTCGTTCGCGCTGCGATGGCGGGAGATTTCGATATCGACTTCGTCGCCGTCAACGATCTCACCGACGCGGCGAACCTCGCTTATCTGCTCAAGTACGACTCCGTTCACGGCACGATTTCCAACGACATCAAGGCCGCGTCGAACGGCCTGACGATCGATGGCAAAGAGCTCCGCGTCTTCTCCACTCCCGATCCCGCCGAAATCGCCTGGGGCGACCTCGGCATCGAGATCGTGGTCGAGTCGTCGGGACGATTCACATCGAAGGACAAGGCGTCGCGCCATCTGCGCAAAGGCGTCGAGCATGTGATCATCTCCGCTCCCTCGAAAGATGCCGACATCACGATCTGCATGGGTGTGAACGAAAACGCGCTCGATGCCGGCAAGCACAAGATCATCTCCAACGCGTCGTGCACGACGAACTGCCTCGCGCCCGTAGCGAAAGTGCTCCACGAGAAGTTCCGCATCACGATGGGAATCATGACCACCGTGCACTCGTACACGAACGATCAGGAGATCCTCGATCTGCCGCACAAGGATTGGCGGCGCGGGCGGGCCGCGGCACTGTCGATGATTCCGACGTCGACCGGCGCGGCGAAAGCGGTCGGCCTCGTGCTGCCGGAGCTCAAAGGAAAAATCGACGGCATCTCCGTGCGCGTGCCGACGCCCAATGTCTCGCTCGTCGACCTCACGTTCCACACCGAGAAAGCAACGAATGCGAACGAGATCAATCAGGTGCTGCGCGACGCTGCCAACGGACCACTCAAGAAAATCCTGTCATACAGCGACGAGCAGCTCGTCTCGATCGACTTCAACGGCGACGCGCATTCGTCGATCCTCGACACCACCTTCACCCGCTCTGTCGATCCGCACATGCACAAGATCCTGTCGTGGTACGACAACGAGTGGGGCTACTCGAATCGCATCCTTGATCTGATTGTCCATGTCGCACGTGTAAAGAAAGAATCGCTCGCTGCAGCGCGATGATCAGCATCCGCACGATCGACCGGCTTCCGCTCAAATCCGGCTCCCGCGTCTTCTATCGCGTCGACTACAACGTCCCGATGGACGGGACGCGCATTACCGACGCCACGCGTATCGAGGAGACGATGCCGACGCTGAACGTTCTCCGCGATCGCGGCGCGGCGCTCGTCATCGCCAGCCACCTCGGCCGGCCCAAGGGCAAACACGACGAAAAGTATTCGCTCAAGCCCATCCGCGATCGCCTGTCGAAAATGTTGAATCTGAGCGTGCAATGGGTCGACGATTGCGTCGGCGTCGATGCCGAAGAGAAAGCGGCCGCGTTGAAAACGGGTGAAGTGCTCCTCGTCGAGAACCTTCGCTTTCATCCGGGCGAGGAAAAAAATGATCGCGAATTCGCCGAGCAGCTTCGCAAACTCGGTGACTTCTACGTCAACGACGCCTTCGGCGCCTCGCATCGTGCCCACGCATCGATCGACGCGCTGCCGCGTCTCTTTTCCAAGAAGAACATCGCCGGCGGCCTGCTGCTCGCGAAAGAGATCGAGTTCCTGCAGAAGGTCACGAACGTCTCCGACCGTCCCTTCATCGCCCTTCTCGGCGGAGCCAAGATCGCCGGAAAAATCGAGCCGCTCGAAGCGCTGATGAAGCACGCGGATGCGATCCTCATCGGCGGCGGCATGGCTAACACGTTTCTCGCCGCGCAGAACATCAACATGGGAGACTCGCTGATCGATCATGAGTCGATGGAGGTGGCGCGGCGGATTCTCGCCGAGGGCAGCCGCGCGCAGATGATCGTGCCGGTCGACGTGGTGGTCGCCGATTCGCTGGAGTCTCCCACGAAGATCGAGATCGTCGACGTGAGCAAAGGTCTGACCGAGCCGCAGAGAGCGCTCGACATCGGCCCGAAGACGATCGAGCGCTATTCCGATGAGCTGAAGAAGGCGAAGACAATTTTCTGGAACGGACCGATGGGTGTGTTCGAGAAGGAGGAGTTCGCCAAGGGAACGATGGCCATCGCGCGCGCGGTCGCGGAAGCGAAGGCGACGACGATCGTCGGCGGCGGCGAGTCGGTCGAAGCGGTGAAAGCCTCGGGATTTGCCGATCGCATCACTCACATCTCGACGGGCGGAGGAGCGTCGCTCGAATTCATCTCCGGCGCCAAGTTGCCCGGAGTGGAGGTGCTGCGCGCGTAGCGCCCCTCATGTCCCAGGAGATCGAAGTCAAATTTCCGCTGCGTGATCGCAACGAGCTCATTCGCCGGCTGCGCGAGATTGGCGCCAACCGGCTCTATGCAGAGACATTCGAAGACAACATCGTCCTCGATCGCCGCGGCGAGTTGCGCACGCGCGGCGCGCTGCTGCGCGTCCGCAAATTCGGCCGCTTCGCGATCGCCACATACAAGGGGCCGATGTCGATCGAAGGCGGCATCAAGTCGCGCGAGGAAGTGCAGACCGGTGTCGAGAGTTTCGAGCTGGCCATTCAGCTTCTCGACTCTCTTGGATTCAAACCGGTCTTCCGCTATCAGAAGTTTCGCGAAGTCTGGCGCGTGCGCGACGTCGAAGTTGTCCTCGACCGCACCCCGATCGGCGATTACTTCGAGATCGAAGGACCGGTCGACGTCATCCGCTCCGTGGCCGCGGATCTCGGCATGAGCATGGACCAGGCCATCCGCCAGACGTACGCAGATCTCTACCGGCAGCACCGGCGCACGCGCGCCGACCTGCCGGAGAACATGGTTTTTGCACCCGAGGATCTGCCGAGTGCGTAACGGGATAAGAAGCCTTGGAGTGCGGTCGCTTGCGACCGCCTTTGAAGGGAAGGCGGCGGCAAGCCGCTGCACTCCAAGATGAAAGCGATGATTCTGGCGGCCGGCTACGGCACTCGTCTGCGTCCTTTGACGCATTCCTTGCCCAAGCCGATGGTGCCGATCGGCAATCGGCCGCTGATCGGCTATGCAGTCGAAGGATTCATCCGCTATGGAGTGAACGAGATCGTCGTCAATCTCCATCATCTGCCCGAGACGATCGAGCGATACCTGACGCGCACCTACGCGGGCCAGTGCAAGTTTCACTTCTCGTTCGAGCCGGAGATTCTCGGCACCGGCGGCGGAATTCGCAAGGTGCGACCGCTCCTGGAGAATGAAGATGAGTTCTTTCTCGTCAACGGCGACACGATTCAGTTTCCGCCGTACGATCGCCTGCATGAAGCGCGACGTGAGAAGGACGCGCTCGCGGCGCTGACGCTGCGACATCCGCCGCAACAGGATCGCTTCACGGCGGTCTGGTTCGACAACGGCGTCATCACCGGTTTTGCGAAAAGCGGCGTCGGAGAGCCGCTCATGTTCTCCGGATCGCATCTCATCAGCTCGCGAATCTTCAAGCACCTCCCGGAAAAGGATTTCTCCGGCATCGTCGACGAGGTCTACATTCCGCTGATCGCTAATAAGAAGGAAACGATCGCGGCGGTCGTCGATGACGGACCGTGGTTCGACATCGGCACGCCACAGCGCTACATCGCCGCCGCGCGCGGGGTGCTGGAGATGACCGTCGCCGGCAAGATCCCGGTGATGAACGGCTCGCGCGTCTTTCGCGACTCCGTAATCCATCAGACCGCGACCATCCTCGGCAATCTCACTCGATCCTCGGTCGGCGCGCGAAGCGCGATCAAAGGCGACGTGCGCGACAGCATCATCGGCGACGACTGTCACATCAGCGGCAGCTCACGGCTGCAGTCGTGCATCGTCGGCGATGACGTCCAGATGTCCCGGCCGATCGAGCTGCGCAACGCGATCATCTGCCGCGACGATGAGGCCATTCCGCGCGACGCCGATTACAGCTTCGAAGGCGGGCTTGCCATTGCGGAGTTTTGAAGAGATCTTGGAGTGCGGTGCCTTCTGAAGGCGGCGGCAAGCCGCCGCACTCCAAGGCCGGCTGAAATAGAATCCGCGCGCCATGTCGAACCGCACATTCACGATGATCAAGCCGGACTCGGTGCGCAAGGGGAATTTCGGCAAGATCATCAGCCGTCTGGAGTCTGAAGGTTTCCAAATCCTCGCTCTGAAAAAAGTCAGCCTGTCGAAGAGGCAGGCCGAGGGCTTTTATGCCGTCCATCGCGAGCGACCGTTCTATCGCGGCCTCGTGGAGTACATGACTTCAGGTCCGGTCTACGTCGCCGCCCTCGAACGCGACAACGCGGTGGCACATTTGCGCAAGGTCATGGGCGCGACCGATCCGGCGAAAGCCGAAGCGAAGACGATTCGCAAGGATTTCGGCGAATCGATCGAGCAGAACGCCATTCACGGATCCGACTCGGATGAAAACGCGAGGATCGAGATCGGGTTCTTTTTTCCGGAATCGGAACTGCTGTAAGCCTTGGAGTGCGGCAGCTCGCCGCCGCCTTCAAAGCTATTCCGCGACGATGATGGCCGATAGCCCGCTCGTCTCCAGCGCCGAGCGCGCTTTGACCGCCTGATCTCGCGTCGCGAAGGGGCCGATGCGAACGCGGTATAGGTCCTCGTGATCGACGAAGCTCTGCTGACCGATCCTCGTGAGCTGCGCCTGCAACAGCTTTGCGTTCGTCTCAATCGAGAATGCGCCCACCTGCACGATGTACCTCAATCCGCGTGCAACGGGGCGCTTCTTCGGCACGATGGGAGCACCGCCGGACGGCGCGTCTTCGATGGTGCGTCCATCTGCAGAAACGCGCCGCCGCGTCACCACATCTTTCTTCTCTTCCTGCACTTCGATGTGAAAGTCAGGATCGTTCACCGAGGTCGGTGCCGCGGTCTGTGATGGCAACGGGAAGTCGACTTTCGGCGGCTCACCCGAGGCGATGACAACTTTCTCGGTCGGTGTTTCGATCTTCACTTCGTATGGTGCGGGCGGCTCGCGATCGCCGCGGCCGATCTTTACGAGTTTGATGTCGACATCGCCACTGCCCGGCTCGATCAATCCAATCTGCTGCGCGGCGGCATACGAGAGATCGATCACGCGCTGGCCGATGTACGGCCCGCGATCGTTGATGCGCACGCGAACCGTTTGATTCGTTTTGGGGTTCGTGACGTCGACGACGGTACCGAATGGCAGCGTACGATGCGCTGCCGTGTACTGAAGAGGATCGAAGATCTCGCCATTCGCGGTCGTCCGTCCCGCGAATTCTTCGCCGTACCAACTGGCGATGCCGTGGGATTCCTCCGGAATTTGTACAGGTTTCGTCGTCGCGCAGGCGTAACCGATGAAGACGATCAGCAACAGAGGTAGCGAGCGCCATTTCATACCCGCACCTCGGCCGCGCGGTCGTGGATCTCGGCACGATGCGTTTCGAGAAGCGGGTCGATGTCTTCGATGAGGAAACGCTCCGTCTGCTGCTTGGCCAGTCCGGTGTAGTCGTCAGGACGCGCCATCCGCTCGATCGTCGCGCGATCGATCGCGAACAACGAATCGTTGGCGATGCGCTCGAGGAGAGTCTCGGCGCCGGCCTGCGAGTGAATGCGCACGCGCTCGTGCAGCACCTGGCGATCGCCGCCCCGCCGCACGCCCTCCATCATCAGGTTCTCGGTCATCATGAGCGGCAGCTCACGGCGAACATTTGCCGCGATCGTGTCTTCATGCACGACGAGTCCCGCGACGATGTTGTCGTAGATCAACGCCAGGGCGTCGGCCGCGAGAAATGCTTCCGGTATGGCGATGCGCCGGTTCGCGGAGTCGTCGAGCGTGCGCTCGAACCACTGCGTCGCCGCGGTGAGCGCGGGATTGAGCGAGTTCACGATCAGATGGCGCGCCAGCGCGTCCAACCGTTCCGCGCGCATCGGATTGCGTTTGTAAGCCATCGCCGACGAGCCGACCTGCTCCTCTTCGAACGGCTCTTCGATCTCGTGCAGATGCTGCAGCAGCCGCATGTCGTAACCGAATTTCGAAGCCGATTGCGCGAAGCCGGACAGCGCGCCGATCACCTGCGCGTCGACTTTGCGCGAGTACGTCTGCCCGGATACGGGATAGGTGCGCCGCATCCCGAGGTTCTCGGCGACGAGCTGCTCGAGTCGATGCACCTTCGCTTCGTCGCCTTCGAACAGATTGAGGAACGACGCCTGTGTTCCCGTCGCCCCTTTGACACCGAGAAGTGCGAGCGATGATTCGCGGAATTCGATCTCGCGATAATCGAGAAGGAGATCGTGCAGCCACAGGGTCGCGCGCTTGCCCACGGTCGTCAGTTGTGCCGGCTGAAAGTGAGTGAACGCCAAAGTCGGAGTGGCGCGCCACTGCCACGCGAAGTCACGCAGCTTCGACATCAGATTCACGATCCGTCGCTGCAGCACGCGCAGCGCTTCGGACATTTGGAGGATGTCGGTGTTGTCCGTGACGTATGCCGACGTCGCGCCGAGGTGGATGATGCCTTTGGCCGACTTCGCCTGGAGGCCGTAGGCGTAGATGTGCGACATCACATCGTGGCGGATCTCGCGCTCGCGACGCTCCGCATCGTCGTAGTTGATCGCCTCCGCGTTTGCCTTGAGCTCGGCGATCTGCGCGTCCGTGATCGGTAGTCCGAGCTCTCTCTCCGCCTCGGCCAGCGCGATCCAGAGACGGCGCCACGTGCGGAACTTGTAATCCGCCGAAAAGAGGTACGACATCTCGGGCGAGGCGTACCTTTCGGTGAGCGGATTGGAGGCAGAGTCGCGCTTCACTACCGGATTATACTAAGAGGCAGATGCCCGCCCCGGTCTCGACGCACGACTCGCGGCGTGCCACGCAGGTGACACTCAAGGCGGTCATCCTTCTCTCCGGCGTCCTCACTGTCGTCTTCCTCGTGTCGTTCTTTTTCAGCGCCCGCGGCATCGCCGAGTTGCAACAGGCGCGGCGTCGCGTCGGCGAGTTGCAGACCGACATCCGCAAACTGCAAGCCGAGAACACGCGCTTGCGCGGCGAGATCGAGAGCGCGAAAAAGTCGACCTGGGCGGTCGAAAAGATCGCCCGCGAGGACCTCGGCATGTCGAAGAAAGGCGAGGTCGTCTACATGCTGCCTAGTCGCTCTTCCCCCGCACGCTAACCGCTACACGATCGATCGCCGCCGCGTAACCCTCGAGCACCTTCGACACGATCTCGATCTGCTGATTCGCTTCGGCCCACTGTTTCTGCTCGATCGCTTCTCGCACGCCCGGCAGTGTCTTCACGCCATAGCCGGTGTAGAAGCCGGGGGCGTAGATCTGATGACGAAACCAAGGACGTCGCGGCAGACCCTCGGATCGCAGCAGTAACTGTTCGGCGCCCATCAGCGCGCGATCGAGGCGCGCGTTCGCGGCGGCATCATCGGATGGCATTCCCGAAGCGGCACGCTCGTAATCGCTCGCCGCGCGCTTGAGTCGCGCGACGGCATTCTCCAGCGGGGCGAAGTTCAGATACGGCACCGGATCCTGAATCTTCGGCGCGACGAAGGGTTTGGTCGGGTCGGCCGCCATCTCGAAGGTCTTCTCGCGCACCATGCGATTGCGCTCGTCGATATCGCGACGCGAGTCGTCGGCGAGCTTCGTCAGCTCCTCGACGTAGCGCGACAGAGTGTTCGCTAGCGTCGTGTACTCGAACGGCAGAACATCGGCGTTCGCCAGCCGCAGCATCAGGCGTCCGTTCGTCTTCGCCTGGGCGATACCGTAATGGAAGCCAGGATCACCGAAGCGCGTGTAGTGGTCGAATGAATCGTAGATCGAGTGATACGAGCCGCCGCCGTCCTCCCCGCCATAACCGATGTTGAGAGCGGCGATGCCGAGGTGCTGGATGAATGGTGTGTAATCCGAACCGGAGCCGAGAGCAGAGAGTCGAATGAGCTCGCGATCGCGAAGCTCCTTCAGTTTTTCCGTCTCCTTCGAATTGGCGAGCTCGCGCGCGCGCAGACGTTCGAGCACGGAGACGCCGCGCTGGGGATCGGGAACATCGCGAGCGACCTGAGTCACGAGCCGCTCGAGCGTGTGCGAACCACCCGCCTCGAGGAATCCCCGACCGTTCGTATCCGAATTGATGTATGCGACGGCGTGCTGCTGCAGCTCACTCGCATGTGTCTCGGCCCACTCCGTCGATCCGAGAAGACCTTCTTCTTCGCCGTCCCAGGCCATATAGATGATCGTGCGCTTCGGTCGCCAGCCACTCTTCGCGAGCTGTCCGATCGCGCGCGCTTCTTCGAGCATCGCCACCTGCCCGCTGAGGGGATCGTCAGCGCCGTTGACCCAGGCGTCATGATGATTGCCGTGCATGACCCACTCGTCGGCGCGTTCGGTACCGGCGAGCCGTGCGATCACGTCGTACGCAGGCACGATGTCCCAATTGAATTGAAGATTGACATACACGCGCGACGGTCCGGGCCCGAGGTGATAGGTAATCGGCAGCGCGCCGCGCCAGTCGGGCGGTGCCACCGGGCCTCCGAGATTGCGCAGCAGCGGTAGCGCGTCGCTGTAAGAGATCGGGAGCACGGGGATCTTCGTCAGGACTCCGCTCTCTTCCTTCGTGAGACGCTTCGCATCCTTCGTTGCGCCGATACCGGGCGTGAGCGGATCGCCCGGATGGATCGGCATATCCATCACCGATCCGCGCTGCGCGCCGTTCTCGTTGCGATACGCGCCCTTCGGATAAACATCGCCCTGGTAGTAGCCG
>DASXRT010000139.1:0-4419 GCA_036506455.1 Thermoanaerobaculia bacterium | reverse complement strand
GGACACATAGTGGTTTTCTCCATGGGGTTCATGGGTCAGTAAATGGCACGTGCCGCAGCGGCGAGGCCGCGGTCGCATGCCGGGCCATATGTGAGATGATGGAAAAAATGCGGCGACCTTCTGATGGCGAAAAAGACTCAGAAGGATTGGAAACGGTTCTGCTCGCTCTCTTCGCAGCGCCCGCCGCTGAATCGCCGGCAGCGCGTCACCGCTCGCGAGCCGGTCAGCGACGCTGACCCGGGAATCATTCCTCAGAATCGGAATGCGATTCCCGTCGAAATGACAAGCGGCTTCACATCGATTTCCGCTCGCGAGCTCGTGCCGATGAAGCGAGCCTCCGAGCGCGTTTCGATCGGCGTGTACCGCGCATCGCCGATGACGCTCCAGCGCTTCGACAGCGAGATCTCCAGGCCGCCGTCGACGACGAGCCCTGTCGGATCTTCGAACGTGATCCCGGTCGTTCCGATCGCACGCTTGTCGATATTGCGCAGGATCACATGTCCCGCACCGGCACCGATGTACGGGCGGAACGACGCGTGCTCGAATACGTGCCACTGCAGGAGAGCTGTAATCGGATAGATCTGCGCGTATCCGAGGTCGGCGACGGCCACGAAGTCACTGCCGGAGCGGCGGAGGTGGAGGCGTGACGCGAGCGCAGCGACTTTCATCTCCAGCGATACGCGATCGGAGAAGAAGAAGTTGATGCCGCCGCCGATGCCGCCGCCGTTATCGAAGCGAGGCACGTACTGAACGGTGTTCGGCTCGAACTTGACCACGCTGCTGCGATGCACGCCGTCGGCATCGACGAAGATCGCGACGCTCCGCTGCGCGAGCGCCGTTCCGGCCAGGCCGATGGCCACGACACAGGCGAGGAGTTGTTTCATCACAGCGACATCACGCAAGAAGCAGTCCCGCCGCGGAATCGAATCCTCACGCGCACGCGTTGAGCGAATCGGAAAGGGGGCATTCGCATGCGAAGCCTCGCCGTTTCACTTCTCTCGATTCTTCTCACCGGCCCAGTCGTCCTGGCGCAGGAAAAACAGCCGACGTTCGGCGAACGCGTCGAAGTCAACGCCGTCCTCATCGACGCCGTCGTCACCGACGCCAAAGGCAATCAAATCCTCGGACTCGACAAGGACGACTTTCTCGTCACCGAGAATGGAGTCCCGCAGCCGATCGACTCCGCCGACTACTTCACTTCACGCAAGCTTCTCAACGCGAAGGAAACCAGTGCGCCGTTCAATGTCGAGCGCGTGCATGAAGAGCGCTACATCGTCTTCTTCTTCGACAAACCGGAAGGCGGCGCGTTGTTCGATCGTCTGGCGCTGGCGCGCTCCGGCGCCAACGATTTCATCAATCGACACATGGCCGAAGGCGACAAGGTCGCCATCGTCGGCCATGACGTGAGACTGAAGGTCTACAGCGATTTTACGTCCGACAAGAAGCAGCTCCGGCGCGCTCTCGATGATGTGGCGCGGTTCGGCCTCGGATTGACGAAACCCTCCGGCGCCACGCCTTCGATCCTCGGCACCGTCGACGCCGGGGCGATGATGAGCAGGACCGGCACCGTGTACGAGGCGCTGACAGAGCTGGCCGATGCCTTGAAACCGATCCGCGCGCGCAAGAACCTCGTCGTCTTTTCTGCCGGTATTCATGAGCCGGGGGAGGAAGTGCGCGGTGGCGTTTCCTTGAACCGGAGCCGCTACTACCAGCCGATGATCGACGCGCTGAACGCCGCGAACGTGACGGTGTACGCGATGAATCTTCTGCCCGACGCAAGCGAGCCGGTTTTTCACCAGACTCTCGAATCCATCACGCACGAGACCAACGGCGACTACTACCGTTACGCGGTGACGTTCAAGCCTTCGCTCGATCAGGTCGCACGCGCTTCGGCGGGCTATTACCTGCTCACGTATCGCACCGACAAGCGCGGACGTGGTTTTCAGAAAGTCGACGTGTCGGTGAAAAATCATCCCGAGTTCCGCGTTGCGGCCCGCGCGGGTTACAGCTACGGCGACTGAGCGATGAAGCGCACGCGCTCGCCCGGAGCGAGGTGCGCCAATTTCCAGCGCTCCCGCCAGAGCACGGTCATCGGCTGCAGGTAGCCGCCGGTGACCGGATGCTCCGGTCCCATGGCCACGATGCTGCCGTCCGGATGCAGTTGCAGCGTGCCGAACTGCATGCCGTACGACGGCATGTCTGCCGGCGGACTGACATCGATCTTCCGCAGCGGTCGCATGCGAATGCCGACGCGATCGAGCGAGGGCGTCACTTCGCAATCGATCTCGCCGAGACCGATATCGTGCGGTCCGCGCATCGTGCGGATGACGTGACGGTCGTCGCGCTCGAGCGTTCGCAATTCGCCACGGCCGCCGATCGCGAGATAACCGCGAAGCCCGTTCCTGATTCTGCCGATGTCGAGCGTCTCGCGGGCCCTCACGCGGTATGTTCGCCCGCCGCTTGCGTCGTACCATGCCACGATGATGTCGGTGTCGGCCGTGACTCGCGGTCCGACTTGCGCGAACTCGAGTAATTCTGCCTCGGCCGATTTGCCGACCGCGATGTTTGCCGCTGCGGCAGCTCCCGGATCAAAGGGACCACCGACAGGCGCTCCGCGCACGATGTTGTTCCAACCAGCAGCGCGAACGCGCGTGACGAACGGCGCATCGATCCCGCGGATCTCCTCTCGTTGCGGTTTCTTTGGCGCCGGAGTCTCGAGCGTTTCCAGCGTGGGAACCATCGTGATCTCGTCACCCGGGGCGAATCGATATTCGAGCGGTACGCCGGTGCGTCCGAGGATGTTCCAGCCTCCGGGTGTGTCGATGGGGTAGAAGCCCGCGACACCGCCGGCGATCCCGAATGATCCGCGTGCGACCGGACGTGAGGTCGGCCGGCGAGGCATCGCCCACTCTGCGGGCCAGCCGTCGAGATAGGCGAAGCCGCCGCGGAAGCCGAGGTAGCGGACGACAAGACGCGGAAGGTTCGCGAGGAAGTCGTCGAGTTTGAGTTTCGTGCGCGAGAGAAACTCGTCGAGATCGGGAGCGTTGTGGAAGCTGACGGGGATCTTATGTTGGCGGTTTGCAGTTTGCAGTTTGCCGTTTGCTGATTCGACGGCTCCTGTGATGTCTCCAGGTTCATTCTCGAAAACCACATACAGTGACGAGTGACCGACGGTGCAGGCGAGGACGCCGTCGAGTGTGCGCACGCGCGCGGCCGTCGCGTGGAGGCCGGCGGCAGCGATCGAGCGATCGAGCTCGATCAGCAATCCGTGATCGCCGGCGGGAGCGATGTTCACCAGTCGTGTCATGCTAACGTCTCGCGCATGAATCATCATCAAGCGGAGTTTCTTGCCGAGATCGCACGTCAGGCGATGATCGAGCGCGGACTCGAGCCCGAGTATCCCGACGCGGCACTGAAGCAGCTCGCGGCGATCGAAGGACCGGCGCAGGAAAACAGCGTGCACGACCTGCGCGATCTGCCCTGGTGCTCGATCGATAACGACGACTCCCGCGACCTCGATCAGCTCACCTGGGCGGAGAAGCGCGACGGCGCCGTGCGCGTACTGATCGCTGTCGCCGATGTCGACGCTCTCGTCAAGAAAGACACCCCGATCGACGGACACGCGCGGACGAACACGACTTCGGTTTACACGGCGGCGCGGATCTTCGCGATGCTGCCGGAGAAGCTGTCGACCGATCTCACATCGCTCAACCAGGACGAAGACCGCGTCGCCATGGTTGTCGACATGATGGTAGCGAGTGATGGAGCGGTACACGAAGGCGAGGTCTATCGCGCATTGGTGCGCAATCAGGCCAAGCTCGCCTACAACAGTGTGGCCGCGTGGCTCGATGGCGAAGCGCCGGCGCCGCCGAAGATCGCGCAGGTGAAAGGCCTCGAAGAGACGATCCGTCTTCAGGATCAGACGGCCGATTCCATGCGTGACCGCAGACACGAGCTCGGCGCGCTCGACCTCGAGACGATCGAGGCCAGGGCGGTCATCATCGACGGGCGCGTCGTCGATCTCCGCCAGGAGCGGCGCAACAACGCGCGCATGCTCATCGAAGACTTCATGATCGCGGCGAACGGCGTGTCCGCCCGCTTCCTCGAAAGCCGTAATTGCTCCAGCCTGCGCCGTGTCGTCCGCTCGCCCGAGCGCTGGGACCGCATCGAGAAGATCGCCTCGGACCTCGGCGAACGGCTCCCGCCCAATCCCGACGCCTCCGCGCTCGAAGCGTTCCTGCGACGTCGAAAGAAGGCCGATCCGCTGCGTTTTCCCGATCTGTCGCTCGCGGTCGTCAAGGCGATGGGTGCGGGCGAGTACGTGCTGGAGCGCCCGGGCGAGGAATCGATCGGGCACTTCGGTCTCGCGGTGAAGGACTACACGCATTCGACGGCTCCGAATCGTCGCTATCCCGATCT
>DASXRT010000138.1:0-4825 GCA_036506455.1 Thermoanaerobaculia bacterium | reverse complement strand
CGCGCAGACGAGCATCGCGCTCTTGCGAGCAGCGTTGATCGTCCATCCACTCTTGATGAGCCGAGAAGAGAGCCATCCTCCACCGATGCTTCCGATGTCGGCGACGACATAGATCGTGATCAGCGGCGGCCCGAGCTTGCTCAGCGTCAGGCCATGCTTCTCATTAAGGAACTTCGGAATCCAGTAGAGATAGAACCACCAGATCGGATCGGTCATGAATTTGCCGATCGCGAACGCCCACGTCTGCCGCAACGCGGCCAGTCGGACCCAACTGATCTTCGTCACCGCTTCCTGCGGATCGCTGCGGATATACGACAGCTCGGACGCAGTGAGGCGAGGGTGTCGTTCGGGCGTTTCGTACAACAACCACCAAAGAATCAGCCACGCGAATCCGATCGCGCCGGTGATGATGAACGCCCATTGCCAGCCGAGCGTCAGCGCGATCCACGGCACGATCGCCGGAGCGACGATCGCACCGACGTTGCTTCCGCTGTTGAACACGCCGGTCGCGAATGCGCGTTCGCGTTTTGGAAACCATTCGGCCACGGTCTTGATCGCCGCGGGAAAGTTGCCGGCTTCGCCCAGGCCGAGACCGAATCGCGCGAACGCGAATCCGAGCGGCGTGCGCGCCAGCGCGTGCGCCATCGCGGCGAAGCTCCAGAAGATCAGCGCGAATGCGAATCCGAGTTTCGTTCCGACGACGTCGAGAACGCGGCCGACGATGAGCAGCCCGATCGCGTACGCGGCCTGAAACGCGGTGACGATGTAGCCGTACTGCACCTCGTTCCAGCCGATGTCGTGCTGCAACGTCGGAGCAAGAATGCCGAGGACCTGGCGATCGATGTAGTTGATGGTGGTGGCGAGGAAGAGGAGCGCGCAGATGATCCATCGCACGTAGCCGCTTCTCGTCTTCTCCCCAACGATCTCGGCTGCCGAAACTCCTGCCGCGCTCATGAAACCGTCACCGCTCGCAGCTCTCTCCACACGCGGCCGGCCGGAAATTCATAGGCGTCGAGCGACGCCGGCTTCATCGTGATGCTGTATCCGGGACGCGACGGCGCGACGTAATGCGCTTTGCGGACGATGCAGGGATCGACGAAGTGCTCGTGCAAGTGATCGACATATTCGCACACGCGATCCTTGAGACTCCCTCCCACCGAGATGTAATCGAAGATCGAGATGTGCTGGACGTATTCGCAGAGGCCCACACCTCCGGCGTGTGGACACACCGGAACGCCGAACTTCGCCGCCATGAGCAGCACCGAGAGAACCTCGTTGACTCCACCGATCCGGCAGCTATCAACCTGCAGGAACCCGATCGCCTCGGCCTGCAGAAGTTGTTTGAAGATGACGCGGTTCTGACAGACCTCGCCCGTGGCCACGCGGATCGGTGCAACGGCGCGCGCGATCGCGGCGTGACCGAGGACGTCGTCGGGGCTGGTCGGCTCTTCGATCCACCAGGGATTGAAACGCGCGAGACTCTTCATCTGACGGATGGCTTCGCCGACATCCCAGCATTGATTCGCGTCCATCATCAAACGCCGCTCGTTGCCGATCTCCTCGCGCATCAATGCCGCGCGGCGCATGTTGTCCTCGAGATTGGGACCGACCTTCATCTTGAACGCGGTCCAGCGCTCCGCGATGGCCTCGCGACAGAGGCGGCACACTTTCTCATCGGAATAGCCGAGCCATCCGGTCGATGTCGTGTACGCCGGGAAGCCGTCGCGTCGCATCTCCGCCTCGCGAGCGCCCTTTCCTTCCTGTCTGCGGCGCAGAATGTCGAGCGCCTGTTCGGGCGTGAGGACATCGGTGATGTAACTGAAGTCGATCGCCGACACGATCTGCTCGGGGGTGAGATCGACGAGCAGTTTCCACAGCGGTTTGCCCTCGCGCTTCGCCCACAGATCCCACACGGCGTTGATCAACGCGCCGGTGGCCATATGCAGAATGCCTTTTTCGGGTCCGAGCCAGCGGAGTTGTTTGTCGGCGGTGAGATCGCGATAGAAGCCGCGGAAGTTGCCGATGATTTCATCCAGCCGGCGGCCGATGACGTGGTGCTTCAGCGCATGCACCGCCGCCACGCAGATCTCATTTCCTCGGCCGTTCGTGAAGGTGAGGCCGTCGCCGGAGAGTCCGCTGTCGGTCAGCAGCGTGACATACGTCGCGGAGTAATCGCCTAGGTTCAGAGCATCGGATCCGTCCATTTGCACGGATGTCGGAAAGCGGATGTCGCGAACCTCGACCTGAGTGATCTTCATTGATTGACTCCACTGGCCAGGAACCCACCGTCGACCGCGAGCACTTCACCGTTGATGAAGCTCGCGGCGTCGGAAGCGAGGAAGACACACGCGCCGGCGAGCTCTTCGACGCGGCCGAATCGCCGCAGCGGCGTGCGCAGGAGAAATTCTTTGCCGCGTTCGGTGCCGTCGAGCAGCTTCGCATTGAGATCGGTTCGATAGACGCCCGGCGCGATCGCGTTCACGTTCACTCCGCGGCTTCCCCATTCCACGGCGAGTGCGCGCGTCAGACCGGCGACGCCCGCTTTGCTCGCCGTGTAAGCGGCGACTTCGAAGAGACCGACGAACGACGCCAGCGACGCGATATTGATGATGCGGCCGTAGGCACGCTCGAGCATGTGCCGTCCGAAGACCTGGCAGGCGCGAAACGTCCCGCTGAGGTTTGTGTCGACGATCGATTGCCACTCTTCATCGCTCACGTCGATCGTCGGCGTTCGCTTCGTGATCCCTGCGCAGTTGACGAGGATGTCGATTTTCGAGAACGCGGAGATGGTCTGACGCGACGCGTCATCGAGCGACTGGCGGTCGCTCACATCTGCAGTGATGCGCGCGGAGCGGCGGCCCATCGACTCGACTTCGGATGCCGCGGCATCGACCTGCTCCTTGCGTCGTGAGATCGGTACGACGTCCGCTCCAGCCTGAGCGAGCCCACGGACCAGCGCGAGGCCGATTCCGGAAGTGCCTCCGGTGATGACCGCAACGCGACCGGACAGCGGGAGCGCGGTGGTGCTCAAGACGCTGACCCCACCACCTTCGACGGCAGGAACCCCGCCTCTTCCGACGCTTGTGCCATGCGGGCGAGATCGAGATGACGCGCCATCTCTGCGCGCGCGCGCTCCGGATCGCGATCGCGAACGGCCTGATAGATGCGGCGATGCATCTCTGCCGACTCTTTCAGGTCATGCGCGCGCTCGACCGTCTGGCGCCGCGTTTCATAAACGAGCGACGACACCATCTCGACGAGCGCCAGCAAGACAGGATTGCCGCCCGCCGCCGCGACCGCGCGATGAAAGCGCACGTCATGCACGAGAAACGTCTGCGGCTCGGTGAGGTTTGCGAACATCCCGGTCACTTCTTCCGCCATCGGAGCCAGGCGATCGGTGAGCCCTTGCTCGGCCGCGAGACCTGCGGCACCGACCTCGAGAACCTTGCGGGCCTCGAAGATCTCGTCGCGCGTGAACCCGTGCAGCGCGGCGAGAAAACTGAGCGGTCCCGCGCCGAGGCGTGGTGGCCCTTCGGTGATGAATGTGCCGGCGCCCTGGCGAGACTCGGTCACGCCCATCGCGGCGAGTGCATGCAGCCCGGCGCGCACCGTCGGCCGGCTCACGCCCAGCTCCTGCGCGAGCTCGCGTTCGGGCGCGAGACGATCGCCCGGCCGGAGCTTTCCCCGCTCGATGAGCAGGGCGACGTGGCGCACGACCTGATCGGCCGAGGGAACGTCAAGCGAAGGGACGGATTCGCCCTTTTTTTCTTTCGACGGCGACATGGAGTGGCTTGACCAATTCTCTACAGCGGCCGCCGGTTGTCAACATATGGATTGACCAATTCGGAAATCACACAGTAGGATCGCGATCCTCTGCGGTAGTCGCAGCCGATGCAAACGCGATTGGTCTTACCGGTTCTTCTGTTGCTACTCCCGGTACCCGGGAGTGCGTCTGTCGTCGCCCAGGACGGCAGCGGCGACTTCCGCACGATTCAGGCGGCCCTCGACGCGATTCCGAGGGAGAACAGCAAGAATCAGACGATCTTAATTCGCAACGGTATTTATAAGGAGAAACTATTCGTTATAAAGAGCCACGTCGCGCTCGTGGGCGAAGATCGCGAGCGGACGCGCATCGAGTACGCGGAGTTGCGCAGAAACTGGCGGGCGACGCATCCCGATGATTGGGGCGCGGCGGTGATCAACATCGGCCGCGACGTCACCGACGTGGTCGTCGCGAACCTCACCGTTCACAACAACTATGGCGGCGATCACGATCATCAGTTCGCGATCCGATCGATGGATCACGCCAATCGCATCGTCATCCTGAACGCGAATGTCATTGCCGACGGCGGGGACACGCTGAGCCTGTGGAACAGCGAATCGGGCCTTTCGTACTACGCCGATTCGTCCTTCGAAGGATGGGTCGATTACGTGTGCCCGCGCGGTTGGGCGTACGCGACGAACTGCCGCTTCTTCGGTCACAGCACCACCGCGAGCATCTGGCATGACGGCAGCCAGAACAGCGATCAGAAATTCGTCATCCGTCACTCCCGCTTCGATGGCGTCCCCCACTTCGCCCTCGGCCGCAATCATCGCGACGCGCAGTTCTATCTGATCGACGTCGAGTTCTCGCCGAACCTGGCCGATCGCGCAATTTACCCCGCGTCGGCACCCGACCCACGTCTGTGGGGCGACCGTTACTACTACGCGAATGCGCATCGCGACGGCGGCGACTTCGCGTGGTTTGCGGACAACCTGGAAAGAGCCGAAGACATCACGGCGTCGTGGACGTTCGGTGAACGCTGGGACCCGCGGACACTTCCTG
>DASXRT010000137.1:0-9256 GCA_036506455.1 Thermoanaerobaculia bacterium | reverse complement strand
CGTCGTGTCGAGGCATTCTGAATGCGGATGATGTCGACCTGCTTCACGTCCTGACACACCGACGTGATCGTCAGCGGCAGCTTGTCCATCACGAAGCCCGGATTCACGCCGGTGCCGAGGAGAGTGACGTTTCCGGAGCGGGCGACTTGCTGGAGCTCTTCGCGGATCTTCTTGTCGAGCGGGAACGACAGCTCCTCGCAAGTCGAGACGACGTGCGAGCCGCGCTCGAGCAACGATTTGAGTTGCGACGCGACTTCGCGAAGCCGCGAGCCAGTGGAGTGGCAGACGACATCGGCTTTCGTCTGCAGCTCCGCGGTAACCTTCACGCCGACTGCTTTGTCGAGTCCGATCACTTCGCCGACGTCACGTCCGATTTTCTTCGGATCGATGTCCACCGCAGCGACGAGCTTGACCCATGGCTTGGCCAGGAGCAGGCGGGCGATCTCGGCACCGATCGGCCCGATGCCGTATTGCGCGACGGTGATGCGCTGAGGCTGATTCATGGGCGCGCATTCTACGCGAACAGCTTCGGCTCTTTTTCTTCCTCCTCGTCTTCGTCTTCGAAGTTCGACAGGCCGATTCCGGCCAGGCGGAATCGCGATGACGGCGCGAACTCGAATCGGTCGAGGAGCGTCAGCGCGATCTGCGCAAGCTCCTCGGCGGATTGTGGCGGCGCTTCGGGCGTGAGGCGCCGCGTTGCGGTGTGGAAGTCGGGCGTGCGCAACTTCACGGTGATGGTGCGGCCGCGCATGTCGCGCTGGGTGATCGCCTCCCAAAGCTTCTGCGCTTCTCGCTTGAGGTAATCGGCGACTTCTTCGCGCGTGATGTCGGTCGGAAACGTGTTCTCGCTCGACCACGACTTGCGCTTGTGTGAGGTAATGACCGGCGACTCGTCGATGCCGCGCGCGAGCTGCCAGAGGCGTTTGCCCCACTTTCCAAAACGCTCGGTGAGCTGAGCCTCGTCGAAGCGCTGCAGATCGCCGACCGTGGCGACACCCATGTCGACGAGCACCGCTTCGGTCGCTTTGCCGACGCCGGGGATCTTCCGCACCGGCAGGCCGACGAGGAACTCCTGAATCTGATGCGGACGGATGACAAAGAGTCCGTCCGGCTTTCGCCAGTCGGAGGCGATCTTCGCCAGAAATTTGTTCGGCGCGACGCCGGCCGAGGCGGTGAGATGCGTCTCTTCGCGAATCTCGCTGCGAATTTTCTCCGCCGTCTCCGTCGCCGTCGGAATCCCCGTCCGCTCCTCGGTCACATCGAGATAAGCCTCATCGAGGGAAAGCGGCTCGACGAGCGGAGTGTGGCGCTCGAAGATCTCGCGGATCTGGCGCGACGCCTCGCGGTAGCGATCGAAATCGGGCGGGACGAAGACCCCGTCAGGGCAGAGCCGCTTCGCGCGCGACGCCGGCATCGCGGAGTGCACGCCGAACTTCCGAGCTTCGTAGGAGGCCGCACACACAACGCTGCGGAGTCCCGACCAGGCCACGATGACCGGCTTCCCGCGAAGCGACGGATCATCGCGCTGCTCGACCGACGCATAGAATGCGTCCATATCGATATGGATGATTTTTCTCAAATGACTACGCCCGCGTTTCTCGTCGATCGCACCATCGTCCAGCGGAACTGTGATCGCATGCGCGCGAAGGCCGCCGCATCGAAGGTCATTTTCCGGCCGCACGTCAAGACACACAAGGTTTCGGAGATCGGGCGCATGCAGCACGGAGGAGAAATAGGTCCGATCACCGCCTCGACTCTCGCGGAGGTAGAACACTTCGCCTCCGCCGGATTCCGCGACATCACTTACGCCGTGCCGATCGCACCGGAGAAGTTGTCGCGCGCTGCGGGCCTCGCGCGACGGATCGAACGTCTCAATATTCTGATCGACAGCTTCGAGGCGCTCGATGCGATCGAAGCCTCCGGCTTTACGTTCGACGCGTTCCTGAAGGTCGATTGCGGATATCACCGCGCCGGCGTCGATCCGAACGATCCGGCGAGCGCCGTCCTCGGGCGACGCATGATGTCGTCGAAGGCGCTCCGCTTCCACGGACTGCTCACGCACGCCGGTCACTCGTACAACGCGAAGAGCGTCGACGACATCCGCACCGTCGCGAAACAGGAGACCGCCGCCGTGACGAAATTTCGCGAACGCCTCGGCGGGAATCTGATCCGCAGCATCGGGTCGACGCCGACCGCGTCGATCGTCGATCGATTCACCGATTGCGACGAAGTGCGGCCGGGCAATTACGTCTTCAACGATGCGTCCCAGTCGACGATCGGTTCATGCCGCTTCGAAGACGTCGCTGTGTCGGTGCTGACGACGGTGATCGGCTCGTATCCGGAGCGCAACGCGCTGATCGTCGACGCCGGCGCACTGGCGCTATCGAAGGATGCCGGACCCGATCACGTCGACCCGCATTTTGGTTACGGCATCGTCTGCAAGCTCGATCTCGCGCCGCTGCCGATGAAGCTCGTCGCACTGTCGCAGGAGCACGGAAAAATCGCCACGATGCAGCCATTGCCGGTCGGCACGCAGTTGCGCGTCGTGCCGAATCACTCCTGTCTGACCGCGGCGATGTACGAGCGGTATCACGTCGTCGAGAACGGGCGCGTCGTTGACGAGTGGCGGCCGGTGCGGGGCTGGTGATTTCGGGTCGTAGGTGGTGGGTCGTCGGTCGTGGGGCCTTTGCGCGCTGAGGCCCACACGACCCACGACTTACGACCTTCGCTCTCACCCCCTCCAACGGATTATTTGAATATCGGGCCGGACGCGTTACCATGTACTGATCGTCGATGTCCGGCTTCAGCGAACTTCTATCCAGCGGTAGCTATCTCCTGACCGCCCTGTCAGTTGCGAACGCGTTAACGGCGGTGGGGGTGCTTGCCATCGGCGTGGTGATTCTGGTCCGCAGCAAATCCACTCCGCTGAGCCGCGCCTTCTTCACCGGCGCCGCTGCGGCTTCCGCGTGGCTCGTCTGCTTCGCGCTCATGTATGCCTCACGGACGCCTGTGGTGGCGATGTCGTGGGCCCGTCTGGCCGCCGTGCCGCTCGGGCTGATCGCAGCCACGGGATTGCATTTCACGATCTGGAACGTGCGGCCGCGCCGCTGGAAGGCGCTCGCGTCGCTCTGCTGGATTCTGATGCCGTTGATCGCCGCCGCCGCCGCGGCGAGTCCGATCTTCCTCGCCGGCGTTCGCCACCATACCTGGGGCTATTACCCCGAGGCGACACGGCTGACGGCGTTGCTGGTGGGATGTTTCTTCGCGGCGATGCTTCCGCCGATCTTTCTCTTCCGACGCGCCGCGCGCAACAGCCACGGCCCGGCAAAGGAGAGCGCCAACGAGTTGATGCTCGCATGCATCGTCGGTCTTCTCGCCTTCACCGGTTATCTGCCCGCTGCCGGCATCGACATGTATCCCGTGGGCTACATCGCCGTGTTCGCGTTCGCCGTCATCGGCGGGAACGCGTTATGGCGCCATAGCGAGATCGATCTCACGCCCGAGTACGCGGCCAGCCAGATGCTCGGAACGATGAAGAGCGCCGTGCTGCTCGTGGACATGGACGCGCGTATCCGCGTCGCCAACCACGCCACATCGGTGATGCTCGGCTACCGGCCGAACGAACTTGCCGGCGTGCCGCTGCGAAAAATCTTCGACACCGATCCGAGCCTCAGCACCGGCAAACTGCTCAACAGCACCGGCGTGCTCGAGCAGATGATGATCTGGCGCGCGGCAGACGGCTCGCGCGTCGACGTCCTGGCCTCATCGTCATTCGTGCGCGACGTCGACGGCGCTCCCCTCGGCGTCGTCTATGTCGCTAACGACTACACCGAGCGAAAGCGCGCCGATGAGGCCCTGCGCGAAAGCGAGCAGCGCTATCGCGCACTCTTCGATCTGAATCCGCTGCCGATGTGGGTCTACGACTTCGAGACGCTGCGCTTCATCGCCGTCAATGACGCGGCCGTGCACCATTACGGCTATTCGCGCGAGGAGTTCCTCTCGCTGAAGATCACCGACATTCGCCCGCAGGAAGACGTTCCGTCGGTGCTCGCTCTCCTGCCGCAACTCCCCGAGCGAGTCGGCCCCGCGATCTTCCGCCACAAGAAGAGAGACAGAAGCGTCATCGACGTCGATATTTCTTCGTTCGAATTCATCTCCGGCGGCAGAAAGCGGCGACTGGTGATGGCGCGCGACATCACCGAACGCCAGCGCTCGGAACGTCTTCTGCGCGAGAGCGAAGCCCGCTATCGATTGCTCTTCGAGCGCAACCTCGCCGGCGTGTATCGCACTTCCGCGGATGGAGTGATCCTCGATTGCAATGATGCCTGCGCGCGCATCTTCGGCTATTCGTCGCGTGAAGAGTTGTTGTCGCAGCAGGTGAGCTCGTTCTACTTCGACAACAGCGATCGCGAGCGGATGCTCGAGCAATTGCGCGAGAACGGCTCGCTGACGAATCTCGAGCTGCGCCTGCGCCGTCGCGATGGATCGGCCGTCTGGGTCCTCGAGAACGCGTCGATCCTCGAGGGACGGGAGGCCGGCATCATCGAAGGCACGATCATCGACATCACCGACCGCAAGTACGCGCAAGAGGAGATCGAGTACCAGGCGTACCACGACGTGCTCACCGGACTGCCGAACCGGCTGTTGTTCCGCGATCGCATCGGCGTGGCTCTCGCGCATGCCCGTCGCGCGTCGCGTGCAGCGGCGATCATGTTCCTCGACCTCGATGACTTCAAGAACGTCAACGACTCCGTCGGGCACACCGTCGGCGACCATCTCCTCAAGGCCGTCGCCTCGCGTCTCGTGGGCTGCGTGCGCGCCGAGGATACAGTGGCGCGCATGGGTGGGGATGAGTTCACAGTGTTGCTGTCCGATGTCGCCGATGGCCGCGGCACAGCGACGGTCGCTCGGAAAATACTTGACACAGTCAACCAACCCGTCGTCATCGACGGCCATGAGTTGAAGGTGACCACGAGCATCGGCATCGCTGTCTTTCCCGGCGACGGCTTCGACGCCGAGACCCTGCTCAAGAACGCCGATCGAGCCATGTACCGCGCGAAGCAGCTCGGCCGCAACAACTATCAGTACGCCACCACGCCGCCGGTCGACGATCGTCTGATGCTCGAGCGCCGGCTGTCACACGCGATCGAAAAGAACGAGCTCATTCTTCATTACCAGCCCATCGTCGAGATCGCCACGGGGCTGGTGGTCGGAGCGGAAGCGCTGGTGCGATGGAACGATCCGACGCGGGGCCTGCTGCAGCCGGAGAGCTTCATCCCGGCGGCGGAAGAATCCGATCTGATCATCACGATCGGCGAGTGGGTGCTTCGCACCGGCTGCAAGCAGGTCAAGCAGTGGCATGACCGCGGTTTCGGCCGGCTGCGTCTGGCCGTGAACCTCTCCCCGCGTCAGTTCCAGCAGCGCGACCTGGCCACGCGCATCAATCGCGTCCTCGAAGAGACGAAATTTCCGGGCAGTTGCCTCGAGGTGGAGATCACGGAGTCGACAGTGATGCAGAACGCGGAAGTCTCGCTGGCGACGATGCTCATGCTCAAGACGATGGGCGTGCGCATCTCCATCGATGACTTCGGCACCGGTTACTCGTCGCTCAGCTATCTGAAGCGTTTCCCGATCGACACGCTGAAGATCGATCAGGAGTTCGTGCGCGATCTCTCGGCCGACGTCAACGATCAGGCGATCATCACCGCGGTCGTCTCCATGGCTCGCGCGCTGAAACTCCGCGTCGTCGCCGAAGGCGTGGAAACGGAAGCACAGCTCGGCTTCCTGCAGCGCGAGGAGTGCGCGGAGATGCAGGGCTTTCTTTACAGTCGTCCGGTGGCGGCGATCGATTTTGAGCACGCCCTTCGCAAGGCGGTCCAGAGCGCGACGCGATTGCCGAGCGCCACAGTATGACCCGTCCTGGTTGACAGGCGGCGCTCCCTCACCGCAGTATCCGCGATTCATGCCGAATGAAACCTACAGGCGCATTCTCGTCGTCGACGATGATGACGACGTGCGACGAATCCTGTCGTCCGCTCTGACGACGAGCGGCTTGACCGTCGACACCGCCGGCGGCGGAAAAGAGGCCATCGATCTGTTGCGCGAGAACAGCTACGCGGTCGTGCTTCTCGATCTGCTGATGCCCGGAGTCGACGGCTTCAGCGTCATCGATGCGATGCGGGCGGAATCGATGCAGTCACCACCGGTCGTGCTCGTCATCACCGGTGCCGATCGCAGCGTCGTCGATCGTCTCGATCCACAGAGAATTCACGGCGTCGTTCGAAAACCGTTCGAGCCCGAGGAGTTGGCGTCGCTGGTGCTGGCGTGCTCGGAGATCAAGAGCCGCGGAACGTTCGGGACGATGGCCATCGCCACGATGATCTCGGGAGCGCCGTTGCTGGCGTGGCTGGTCAACAGGTCGTAGGTCGTGGGTCGTCGGTCGTCGGTCGTGGGGCCTCAGCGCGAAAAGGCCCCCACGACCTACGACCCGCGACCTACATCAATCTCTGCCTGAGCCAATCAGCGAGAAACAAGATCACGCCGCTCGTGAGAAATCTCCCGCGTAAAGCTGACGGATCGTCGACGCATTGCCTCACCGCGCTGAGCAACGTCTCCACCTCGAACGGTTTGCTGATGATGGCGCAGACGTCGTAAGGCTTGAGCCGCGTCAGCTCCGTCCTTGTCAGCGCCGCGCTCACCACCAGCACACGACGCAGCACCTCGGGATTGTTGTCTCTCAGGTAATCGAGAACTCCGTATCCATCGAGGTGAGGCATCCGCAGATCGAGGACGACCGCGGCATAGGTCCTGGTGCGAAGTTGCTCCAAAGCCTCGAGACCGTCGGCTGCGACTTCGACGTTGAAATCCTTATGCAGGAGGGCCGTGATCAGCGTGCACGTCGCCTCGTTGTCGTCGACGAGAAGTACGAAGGGCTTCTCCAACGCTGTCTCCCTTTACGTGCATTTAACGCCCTGGACCCGGAGAGACGGAATTCTACATCAGGTACTCTGGAGGGATGGATCGCGACCGGAAGCGTCAACTGAAGCGGCAATCGACGTTGCGCCGCGCGGCCCGCGGTGTAGTGCCGCCGTCCCCGCGGCCTGAAGGCCGGCCAGAGGACGACACGACACCAGCCATCGTCATCTCCGTCGCCAGCGGCCGCTGTCGCGTGTTTCAGGAAGACCGCGAGATCGACTGCATCGTGCCGCCGGAGATCGCCGTGAGGCAGAAGAGCGCGCTCACGGTCGGCGACCGCGTGCGCGTGGCGGATGGAAAACTCACGGAGATCCTGCCGCGCCGCAGCGTCCTGGCCCGGCCCGATCCGCTCAACAAACATCTGCAGCGGCTGATTGCGGCGAATATCGACGTCGTCGTGCACGTGGTGTCGGTGAAGGCGCCGCCGCTGCGGCCGCGCCTCATCGATCGCTATTTGATTGCCATCGAGCGCGGCGGCGCTCAGCCGGTCATCTGCGTGAACAAGATCGATCTGCTCGATGCCGCCGATCGCCACGCCGAGCTGGCAAAACTCGCCACCTACGGTGACCTCGGCGTCCCGGTGATCGCGTGCTCGACGCGAACCGGCGAAGGGCTCGATGAGCTCCGTAAACAGGTGCAGGGGAAAACCGCCGCGCTCGTCGGTCACAGCGGCGTGGGGAAGTCGTCGATTCTCAACGCCCTCGACTCGCGCCTGCAGCTCGCCACGAAGGACGTGCACAAGCGAGGAACCGGCCGGCATGCGACCACTGCGTCGACGCTGTACGACTTCGGCGACGGCACGTATCTCATCGACACGCCGGGGATTCGCGAATTCGGATTGTGGGATCTCGACCGCGAGTCGCTGCGCGACTACTTCCCGGAATTCGAGGAGGCGGCCGAGCTATGCCGTTTCAATGACTGCTCCCATGTGCACGAACCGGGCTGCGAGGTGAAGGATCGCGTCGAGCGCGGCGAGATCAATCGCGCCCGCCATGAAACGTATGTGAGGTTGTACAACGACCTCGAACAATGAAATCAATCCGCGTGAGACGGGATTCGTGCGTCTCGATTTCCCGAACCTCTTCGGAAACACGAACCCTGTGATTCTCGAGATCGGATCGGGCAAGGGCCGATTCCTCATCAGCTCCGCGATGGAACGTCCCGATCTCAACTTCGTCGGCATCGAGAAATCGCTGCACTACCACCGCGTGATCCGCGATCGCGTGATGAAGCGACATCTTTCGAACGTGCGGCTGATCAATCACGACGCGTTTCCGGTACTGCAGAAGATGATTCCCGACGCTTCGATCGCGGAAGTTCACATCTACTTTCCCGATCCGTGGCCGCGCCCTCGCGAGCAGAAGCGCAGAGTCATCCGGCCCGAGGTGCTCGCGGAGATCCGGCGCGTGCTCGTCGACGCTGGCTCGGGCATCTACGTGACCGATCATCGCGAATACTTCGACAAGGCGGCGCCGACGATCGCTGAGTTCTTTCGTTCCGAGACCCGCATCCCGGGACCTGATGATCCGCCGCGTACGAACTATGAGGCGAAGTATCGGGCGGAGGGGCGGTCGATTTACGAGGTCAGGTTCTGGAAGGACTGACGGGGAATGTTGAATGTTCAATGTTGAATGGTGAATGTTGAATGAGACTTACTTCAAGATTCAACATTCAACATTCAACATTCAACATTCAGCCTTTACCATTAGACATGCGCATCCTCGGTATCGACCCCGGTAGCATCACCACTGGCTTCGGCGTGGTCGACTACGAGCGCGGCCGCCTGCTGCTTGTGGAGCAGGGATCGATCTCTACGCCGCGTGGAGCGGAACTGGCGGAGCGGCTGATGCTGATCCATCGCGCCATGGCCGAGGTGATCGGGCGTACGAGGCCGGAAGTGGTCGCGGTGGAGGCGCCTTTTTCAGGACATAGCGCGAAGAGTCTCATTCAGCTCGCTCACGCGCGCGGCGTGATTCTCCTCGCAGCGCAAGAGGCGAGGCTGGTGGTATACGAGTATTCGCCGCGCTCGGTGAAGAGCGCCGTCGTCGGTTACGGCGGAGCGGAAAAGGAGCAGGTGGCGAAGATGGTTCGAATGCTGCTGCCCGGCTGCGCGACGCTGAAGATGACCATCGATGCCTCGGACGCCCTCGCCATCGCCATCTGTCACGCCCACACAGCGGGAACGAATGCGAGGCTGAAGATCCGCGCATGAGCGCATCGCTCCCGCAGGAAGAGACACTCGAGTCGACAGCGAGAGTCGCCCCACAGCCGCGCAGCCGCC
>DASXRT010000136.1:0-9159 GCA_036506455.1 Thermoanaerobaculia bacterium | reverse complement strand
ACGGAACGATTGATCACGAGGCCTTTGATCGTCGACCCGTTCGATGCGATCGTGAACGTGGTGGAACTCAGCGCGCCGGTCGCGTCGATCTCGATGATCGGCGTGCCGGCAAACCCGGGTTGTGTCGTTCCATCGATGACGACCGGATCGGTGATGTTGTTGAGGCTCGTTCCCGCCAGGGAAATGGTCTGCGGGCCCGATCCGATGGCGAAGACGATCGTGTCGAGACCGGGACTCGCGTTCGCGCTGCTGATCGCCTGACCGAGCGAGCCCGCACCGCTCCCTGCGTTTGTCGTGACGGTGAACGTGGCCGCAGTAAGCGAGATGCACGACAGCGACAAGGCGGCCGCGAAGATGCTGCGCACGGGCTGGACCGGGCGGGACGATATCATGAGTGTCCCTCTCCCGCTTGCGGGAGAGGGACACTCACTGATCAGACAGTCGTACTACACCGCGTTCGGACACGGCCGGAACATCGACCAGTCGAGCGATGACAGGAATTCTTCGTCCGGCGGATGAATCGAGCGGAACGTAAACGCGAACTGCGACGGCCCGTTCGCCTCGAGGTACGCCAGACGTTTCTTCGCCTCATCGATACTCGGCGTGTGACCCGCAGGAACCCACCACAGCGCCATGTAGGCTGCTTCGAACTTCTCGAACCACTGGCTGCGGTCCCGGAGCAACTCCGCGTGTGCTGTGCGATAGACGTAGGTCTTCAACGCCTCGATGCTCTCCCACACCGACATGTTGACCAGAATGCGGTCGTCGTCGTAGGGCCGGAGATACGTCGCGTTTCCCTCTTCGGTCTGCAATCGCCACACGAATCCTTCGCTGCGATCAGCAAGCGCATTGAGCTCGTCGAGGCGCGAGACGAATCCGGCCATGACCGGGCCGTCGAGTGGTCCTTTGATCCGGCCGATGTTGACTTGTGCGATATGAAATTTCATCGTCCCGCCATCTTCCGCGCAAAGTCGCGCATCGAAGTGAGCTTGACCGGAATCCTCTTCAGTGTGTCGCGCATATCGATCGTATCGCCGCCACACACTCCCAGACCGAGCGCGGCCATCGTCTTCTGATATTCGTCGGAGGCCGTTGCGAACTGCTGCTGCAGAGCCTCCTGCGGAATGTGAGTCACGGCAAATTTTCCTCCCACTTCACGTTCAAAAATCCTGATCGCATCGTTCACCGTAATCGCTTCCGGCCCGCCGAGCTCGATCGTCTGATTTGCCATCGCGTCCCCGCTTGCCGCGCGCACCGCGAATTCCGCGACGTCGAACAGCGAGATGAAGCTGATCGGCCGGTCGCCCCCGCCGAAGACCTGTGCCTTCCGGTTCTGCACATCGAAGCCGAGGGCCGGCGAGAACCACACTTCCATGAAGCAGCTCGGGCGGAGGATCGTGTACGAGATGCCGCTCTCGCGAAGTTTCTCCTCAACGGTACGCTTCGCGTGATGCAGCTTCGAGTCGCCCTGGAGATTTCCCGAGAACGACACCAGGACGAAGCGCTTCACGTCGTTGCGCTCGGCGACTTCGATGAGATTCAGATGGCCCTGCAGATCCGTTTTGTCGAGTGAGTCGTGCGGTTGCCTGGAGATCGTCGTCGATGCGGTGCTGATCACCGTTTCAATTCCTTTGCAGGCACGCTCGAGCGACGCTTTGTCCTGCAGATCGCCGGTGACGACCTCACAACCGAGATTCTTCAGATGGTCGACTTTCTCGCGGCCAGAAGATCTCCTCACCAGAGCGCGAACCTCGACGTCGCGTTCGCGCAGCCTGCGGCAAATCTCGCTGCCGAGGATTCCTGTCGCTCCGACGACGAGATCCATGGATCCTCCTATGCCGCCGCGGCGGCGGATGGCACCTGCACGGCGTCAAGATCCGCGAGCAACGCCCCGGCATCCGCGTAGCGCGACTTCGGATCCTTCGCCAGACACCGCATGACGATGGCATTGATCCGCTCGCCCACTTCGGGACGAACCTCGATCAGCGGCCTGGGCGCCTCGGTGATGTGCGCGGTGAGAACTCCGGTCAACGAAGATGCCTCGAACGGCCTCTTGCCGGCGAGCATCTCGTAAATGAGAACTCCTAGTGAGTAGACATCACTGCGCGGATCGAGCTGCCTGCCCTGCACCTGCTCCGGACTCATGTAATGCGGCGTGCCCACGATCAACCCGGCCTGCGTCATCGCCTCGGACGCTTCGGTCATACGGGCGATGCCGAAGTCCATGAGCTTCACCTCGCCCTTCGCGTCGATGAGAACGTTCTGCGGCTTGATGTCGCGGTGGATGATGCCCTGCTCATGCGCGACCTGCAGACCGCGGCAGATCTGTCGCGAGATCCCCATGGCCACGCGCGGCGCCATCTGCCGCCCGGCTGCTTCGCTGAGCAACTCGGAAAGCGTGTAGCCGCGCACGAACTCCATGCTGATGAAGTACACGCCTTCCGCTTCGCCGTAGTCGTACGTGCGCAGAACATTGCGATGCGTGATCTTGCGCGCCAGACGGATCTCGCGCTTGAACCGTTCGAGATCGTCGGGCGAGCGCTGCATGACATCGCCGGGCAGAGTCTTGATGGCCACGGTCTCGTCGAGCTGCGTATCGGTGGCCTTGTAGACGACGCCCATGCCGCCGCGCCCCAGAACCTGGTCAATGCGATAGCGATTCGCGAACACCTGACCCGTATCCAGATCGACCGCTGTTTTCGCCGGAGCCGTGGCGCCGGCCTGCGTTGCTTCGAGACGCATCGTCGCGACCGACGTCGCGCCGCCGATCGAGCGGATCATCCCCGTGGTCACGCTGACCAGCGGCAGCGACGCCACAGGCAGCGGTTGGGCGAGCCATTTCAGACGTACTTCTTCGCGCGTCGATGAACCGAGGACTTCACCGCCCGCGGCTTGCGCAGTCTCGTAGGAGATATAAGCCGTTCCACTGGGCGCGTGCCACGCGAAGAGCATCGCCAGCAGCGGCGCGTTGCCGACGATGGCCAGGCCGCTCTCGCGCATCAGTTCGATGGAGCCTGTCACAAAATCGCCTGTAGCGATGCCGACGCCGATCGTCATCGCACCTTGCACAGTCTGCGTAGCCAGATCCTCGTTGATGGCGCGCGACGCGCGGATCGCGTGAATGATTCCGCGATCGCCGCGGAAGACGCTCACGAGGCGATGGCCGATGATTTCGCGGACCTCGCCTTCCTGACGGATCACTTCCGATTCCTGAAGCTTCATGACGCGCGCGACCGATTCGATCACCGCGGCCGCGTCGCCCTCGCCCACTGTCGCCGGCAGACCGCGCAGGTCGGTGACCATCACCGTTCCCTCGTCGAGTTTCGGCGCCTCGATCGGCCGCGGCTGCGCCTCGCGCTGCGCCGAGCGTGCGGCCATCTGCTCGTACAGCTCCTCCAGCTCGGCCTTGTCGCGCAGCGACGAGATCATCTTCGCAAACGCGCGTCCGAGGATTCCCACTTCGTCTTCCCGCCCGACCGGCGGGTGCACGCTGTAGTCGCCGGCGGTCACGGCTTGAGCCATGCGCGCGAGCTGCTCGATGGGCCTGGTCATGCGTTTCGCGATCAGCCAGGAGAGGACGAATGCGAGCAGCAGCGCCGCGCCTCCGCCGACGAGAAGCGCATTCTGAATCTGACGGAACGGCGCCATCTCCCGATCGACGGAGCGGAGGAACACGGCCGCACCGACCGGACGGGTGTCCGCCATCAGCGGCTCGCCGGTGATCACGTACGAGCTGCGGTCGATCTGCTGCGTCGACGGCGTCATGCGCTTGCCGGTCTTGATGATGCGATCGACGCCGGACATCTGCTGCATGCGAAAGCTCGGGGCACCCGACGAGCGCGTCACCGTGTTGCTGCCGGCAGCGATGAACAACACGTCCGCCTTCGTCGATTCGGCGATGCCGTTCGCAAACGTCTCGTCGATCGCCGATCCGTTGATCAGATAGGCGACTCGAACCGGCGGCGTACCGATCGCGACGGGAGCGACGGCCGCGTGATAGAGCCGTTTGCCGAGGAGGATGACGCCGCGGGCGTCTGCGAGCTGCGGGTCGTCGATGACCTTTTTGACGACCGGCGATTGTTCGTAGAGATCTTCTCCCGACGCCTGCGTGACACTCGGTTGATCGGTGCGCGTGATGACGCGGCCCTGATCGTCGAGCAGGACGAGCACGTCGCTGCCAAAGAGCGTCCGCCGCTGCTCGAGCTGATCGTTGAGACTGACGAGATCGGTCGTCGGCTGCGACGCGCCGGCGAAGTTCTCCTTGATGTAGGCATAGAACGTCGGATCGTTGCCGACGAGTTGCACCGGCACGGCCACACGAGCGAGACGCTGCTTCTCCAGATCATCGAAGAGGCGCGCGGCGCCGGCAATCGACTTGTTGACCGTGTCCCGCGCGACGATGTTCGCGCGTTGAATCGTGATCGCGACGGCGATGCCTACAACGGCCGCGATCAGGAGCGCGGTCAGACCGAAGAGCTTGAGGACGAGCGGGACGCGCGCACGTTCGACCGTGTACACCGGCTTTGGAATCTCGCCGCTGGTGGTCCTGTTCGCATCGGGCCGGTCGGGCAATCAATATTCCTTCGGCGCCTGATACGGCTTCCCAACCTTGTTCATGTGCTGCGTGACGCGGAAGTTGCGGCTGTCGATCATCAGCGTCAGCGGCGCGGCCAGGCCGTTCGCTCCGACATCGATCGTCGAGTCGCTCATCCCTCCCTGCTCGTTCCACGCGACGACGCGGTAGCGGCCGGGCGGGACATCGAACGCGTAACGCCCGTTGGCATCGGCAAAGCCGTAGTACGGCGTCCAGAGGACGTGGATCACCGCCGACATGTTCGGATGCACGTTGCAGTAGACGTTGACGATGCCGGGCGTATCGAACTTCTGCGATTTGCCCGCTCCCCGGCGATAGAGGCCGAGGTCGAAGGAGTTGGCGCTGGAGAGGGAGAAGAGGTTGTGCGAGATCGGATCATCGTTCGGGAACGTCACCGTCGACCCGACGGGAATCGCCACGATATGCGGAATTAAGGATTTGTTCCGCGTGACCATCTGCACGTTTTCGGCGGGCCGGCGCGGCACTCCTTTGGCGCCGATCGGCTCGAGCCAGACCAGCGTCTCGTTCAGCGTCGGACGCTGACCGCGCTTGGTGAGAAAGCCGATGGAACCGGTGACTGGTGCGGCGTGGAGGGCGTTCGAAAACAAGGCTACAGCGATGACTACAACGGGCAGAAGTCTATTCATGTCAATCGGCTCCGCGGGATGCAAAGTCTAGCATACGCGCGACGCGCGGCAGGCACGCCGATCGGACTAGGAGTGTTCAGCGATTTGTTTTGTGATTTCGAAAGAAAAACGTATCATCTAACCATGCATGAACGTGAGAGGGAGGGCGGCGCGTGCAATAATCGCCCGCGGTAGCTGTTTCCTTCTCCGTAGTTTCTTTGACAGACGACAAGTTCCCGCTCCTCCCTTCCACCACGGGGCGTGATGGAGCGGTCGATCCGGTCCGCGACGCCGGCGAGGTGGGTCATGGCGTACGACATGGCGCTTGTTGCGGGTCCGCCGGAAATTCATGGGGGAGGAGGTACAAATTTCAAATGGATTGTTCCAATACACCTGAGGGGGCTAGTTCGTAGCATCCCCACCCCGAGAGGGCGCCTGTAAAAGGGCGCCCTTTTTCATTTGGTAGTTCGTAGTTGGTAGCTCGTCGAATGTGCCTCAGCGCCTAAAGGCACCAACCACTAACCACCAACCACTGACTACTGTCACTCAATCCAGCCGCGGAATGATCACGCGCCCGCGCTCGAGCGGAATCGGCGGCATCTGCGGCGCGAGAATTGCGCGCAGCTTCTCCTGCAGTTCCTCCGCACAATCGAACACGGCGCCGAGGAGCTCGTAGAGAGCCTGCACATCGGCGGCGCGCAGCCGGCTCGGCTTCCGATCGAGACACGCATTCGTCTTGCACCTCGGAGTGCAGTACTTGCGCGTCGCTCTGGTCTTGGGAAATCGGGTGCCGCAGTACGAACAGGTGCCCATCACGCCCTCCCATCGTTCCTGTTGTTGCGAGAATTATCTCACACGCCCAACGATACGCGATCGAATCCTGTTTGCTGCGAACGCTGATCGATCACGCCGACCGAGATCTGATTGAGTCCCGTCGGAACCATGACGTCGACGGCGAAGGTGATGCTCTTCCCTTTCAGCGACTCGAGCGTCGCCGCCGGCCAGCGGATCTGATGCTCCTGCCGATTCACTCTCGTCGCTGCGCCGTGATCGTCGCCGCTGGAGACATAGACGACGAAACCGCCGACGAGCTCCTCTCCTTCGCGATCGAGGTGCAGGTTGGAGATCGGGATGAGCACTTTCAGGTGCACTTTGCGGCGATCGCCTTCTGCCACCGGTGTGTCGGTCGCCAGGGCGATGCGCAGATCGTTCGTCATCGGCGCAGCGACGTGATGTGCGAGAACCGCTTCGCGCATCCGATCATCGGAGCTCTGCGCCGCCGGCGCGCGCGTCGCACGGACCCTGTAGCCGCTCTTCGATTTCACCACCAGGGCTCCGGCGGGATCGGCCGCCGGCCCGGGACGGAATCCGACGGAGTAGTACGCGTCGAGATCGTCGGAGACTTCGGCGAGAGCGAGACGCGGCGGAGTTCCATAAAACGCACTGCCGCCGGTCATCCGTACGAGCAGCTCGTAACCGGCGCGGTTGCCTGCCGACGTCGCAAACTGTGCGCGCAAATCAGACGGACGAGTCTCCATCACATCGCCGCCGCTCTTCTCGTTCTGCCCCGGATTGAGCGCGTACATCAGGACGCCGCTCCGCACCGCTGCGGCCGTTACCTCGCGCAGAAGTGGCGAAAGGTCGAAGTCACTCGCTTCGGTGAGCGGCGAGGCCGCCCGCGCACTGCGCTGCAGGACCGACGGACCGGAGCCCGACTCGATATCCATCTTGATCGAATTCAGGTATTGAAAGAGATCGGATCCCGGATTCGTCTGCAGCCCTTCGCCGACGATCAGCAGCACTTTCTTCTGCGCGCTCGACGGGAAGTAGCTGAGCGCGGCTTTGATCGATGTGGCCACAGCGGTCGAATCGCGCATGGCCGATGCGGCGTAGACGCGCACGGCCTGGGTCATCTCATCGAATCGCGGCGGAGGTTCGTTCGGACCGAGAGTCAGCGCGCGATGGATCACTTCCTGGACGCGCGACTGCGCCTCCCTCCGCTGCTGCTCCGCGATCGAGGCGCTCTCGCCGCCGACTACGTCGACCGCGGCAGCAGCCGCACGACTGTCGAAGGTCCACGGCTGTTTCACGCGCAGCGAGGGAACCGCCGTCACCACCGCGATGCGATCGATCGGCCGCAGTTGCGCGGCCATCCACGTCTTCACCGCCTCCGAGGCCCGACGGCGATTCGCGAGAGTCAGGGTGGTGTTGTCAAAGAGGACCAGTACGGTGCGCGACGGCGCCTGCATCACGCCGCTCTGCACGCTGCCGCCCGCCGGCAACGCCGCCGACACCTCGGAGAAGTTCGTGATCTCGCGTGCTTTGCCTGCTTCGAAGAGCTGGAACTCGTCCTTCGTCAGCCCGCGCACCGCTTTGCCTTTCGTGTCGGTGACGATTAAATCGACGTTGGTCACCGCGACGTCGACGGTCTCGCGAACCTGAGCGAAGAGCAACAGCGCAATCGCGAAGCGCCAGGGCATGGGAACTATCCTCCTGCGTTCTCGCGATTCTACGCTTCAGGTCGTAGGTCGTGGGTCGTAGGTATCGGGGGCTGCATCGCAAGAACGCCAAGGCCCCCACGACCTACGACCAACGACCAACGACCTGAGTTGGTGCCCCGGGCCGGACTCGAACCGGCACGCCGCTTTCGCGGCTCGGGATTTTAAGTCCCGTGCGTCTACCAATTCCGCCACCAGGGCTCGCGCCGATCATAACGGGATTCGATCAGATATCATTCGGCGCTCCACGAGGCCCGCTATGACCACGCACACCGCCGAGATCACGGGAAGCCCGCTGACGGTGCTTTCTGAAGAAGAACAGATGTTTCAGCAGAGCGTCCGCGACTTCGCGGTCGAGCAAATCCGTCCGCTCGTCTTCAAGATGGATCACGATGCCGCGATCGACCCCGCCCTCGTCCGCAGCTTCTTCGACCTCGGCATCATGGGGGTGGAAGTTCCGGAGCAATGGGGTGGCGCGGGCTCGTCGTTCTTCAGCGCCGTTCTCGTCGTCGAGGAGCTGTCGCACGTCGACGCGTCGTGCGGAGTACTCGTCGATGTGCAGAACACGCTCGTCAACAACGCGATCCTGCGCTGGGGCAACGACGATCAGAAGTCGAAGTACCTGACGATGCTCGCGCGCGACACGGTCGGCGCGTATGCGCTCTCCGAAGCGGGTTCCGGGTCCGACGCGTTCGCGCTGGCGACGAAAGGCGAGGACAAAGGCGATCACTGGGTGATTAACGGCCGGAAGCTGTGGATCACGAACGCCGCCGAAGCGGGGATCTTCATCGTGTTCGCCAATGCGAATCCCGATGCGGGATACAAAGGCATCACCGCCTTTCTGATCGAGCGCGACTTTCCTGGTTTCGGCGTCGGCAAGAAGGAAGACAAGCTCGGCATCCGCGCGTCCTCGACGTGCGAATTGATCCTCGAAGATTGCCGCGTGCCGAAGGAGAACGTGCTCGGCGATCCCGGCAAGGGATACAAGATCGCGATCGAGACTCTCAACGAAGGACGGATCGGAATTGGCGCGCAGATGATCGGTGTCGCGCGCGGCGCGCTGGAGCACGCCATCGCCTACACGAAGGAGCGCAAGCAGTTCGGGAAGACCGTCTCGGAATTTCAGGCCGTGCAGTTTCAGATTGCCGAGGCGGCGACGGAGCTCGAAGCAGCGAGGTTGATGGTCTACAACGCCGCGCGGTTGAAAGACGCGAAGAGGCCGTTCCTGCGCGAGGCCGCCATGGCCAAGCTCTTCTCATCGCAAGTCGCGGAGAAGATCACGTCGCTCGCCGTGCAGCTCTTCGGCGGCAACGGCTATACCAAGGAGTATCCGGTGGAGAAGTTCTGGCGCGACTCGAAGGTCGGACAGATCTACGAAGGAACGTCGAACATGCAGTTGCAGACGATCGCCAAGACGATCATCACCGAGCGCTTGTAGCCC
>DASXRT010000135.1:0-3768 GCA_036506455.1 Thermoanaerobaculia bacterium | reverse complement strand
CTCCGCTCCGCTGACGAGCAGATCCTCGTCGGCATCGAACGACTCGATCTCGAGAACGACACGGCCGCTGTCGCCGGGGTTCAGCGTCGGCGGCCCTTCGATGAATCGGACACGGAGCAGCGGACCGCCGGAGATGAACCGCGCGTACGGCCGGTACGAGCCGTCGCGCGGCGACACGGGATTGCTCCGGCCGCCCGCTTCACGCGGGAGCATCGTCACGATCGCTTCGAGGAAATCGTTCACGAAGCTATGGTACCAAGGCGGCGGCAAGCCGCCGCACTCCAGGGCTACGCATTGCTTGCGGGCGGATAGTCCTGTTCGCGGATGAGAATGTCCCGAGGCTTCGATCCCTGCGATGGGCCGACGATGCCCCTGGCTTCCATGATCTCGATCAGTCGCGCAGCGCGCGAGTAGCCGAGCTTTAGCCGCCGTTGCAGATACGAAGCGGACGCCTGACCGGTCGACAGCACGACGCGCACCGCTTCGTCGTACTTCGGATCGTCGAGATATTCGATGCCGTCGACCGCACTTTTCTCCTCCGGCACTTTGGTGATCTCTTCGAGAAACTTCGGCTCACCCTGATTCTTCTTCACGAAGTCGACGATCTCGACGATCTCCTTCTCTGAAACGTACGCGCCGTGAATGCGCCGGATGCGCGCCGTGCCCGGCGGCAGGAAGAGCATGTCGCCGTTGCCGAGGAGTTTCTCGGCGCCCTGCGTGTCGAGGATCGTGCGCGAGTCGACTTTCGTCGCCACCTGATAGGAGATACGCGATGGGAAATTGGCCTTGATCACGCCGGTGATCACATCGACCGATGGCCGCTGCGTCGCCACGATCAGATGAATGCCGACGGCGCGAGCCTTCTGGGCGAGGCGCGTCACGGAGTCTTCGACATCCTTCGGCGCGATCATCATCAGATCGGCGAACTCGTCGATCACGATGACGATGTATTGCATCGCCTCGGGCGGCGGCGTCTCGTCTTCGGGCGCCGCCTTGCGCGCGCGGCGGTGCGCATCGGGATCTTTCAGCAGCGCGTTGTATTGATCGATGTTTCGCACGCCGCATTCCGCGAGCGTGCGATAGCGGTTTTCCATCTCCTGCACGGCCCAGATCAGCGCGTTCGACGCGAGCTTCGGATCGGTGACGATCGGATGCAAAAGGTGCGGGATGTCTTCGTAGATCTTCAGCTCGACCATCTTCGGATCGATCATCAACATGCGGAGCTGTTTCGGCAGCGCCTTGTAGAGCAGAGAGACGATCATCGAGTTGAGTCCGACCGACTTGCCTGCGCCGGTGGCGCCGGCGACAAGCAGATGCGGCATGCGCCCGAGGTCGGTCACGATCGGCTCGCCGTGGATGTCCTTTCCCAGCGCCAGCGTCATCGGACTCGTCGACTGCGAGAACGCGTCGGTGTCGACGATGTCGCGCAGCGTGATCAGTTCGCGCTTGCGGTTCGGCACCTCGATGCCGACGGTCGATGACCCGGAGATGCGCTCGATGCGGATCGACTCCGCCTTGAGCGCCAGCGCGAGGTCGTCGCCGAGATTTACGACTTTCGCGTACTTCACACCGGCCGAGGGTTTGAACTCGAACGTCGTGACGACAGGACCGGGATGATATGCGGTGACCTCGCCCTCGACGGCGAACTCGCGGCAGCGAGCCTCGATGAGATGGCCGATCTCGAGAAACTTCTTGTGCACGTCATCGTTGACCTGATCCTGTTTCGGCCCGATGGCCAGCAGGTTGACCGGCGGAAGGAGATCATTGCTGGGCCGAGTGACGCGCTTTGTGGAGCGCCGCGGCGGTTCGGCGACCGGGAGCGGCCGCCGCTCCACAATCGATCGCCGCTCCACCGGCGGTTTATCGAGAAACAGCGGGTCTTCGAATTCGGGGTCCGGCGTCGCATACAGTTCGAACGGATCGGGATGCTCGGCATTGGCGAGCTCCTCGGCAGCTTTGCGAAGATCAGCCTTGGTGACCTTGCGAATCTGAAAACGTCCGCGTCCTTTGACCTCGCGCACGATGCCCGTGACGGGAGGCGCGGGGTCACTCTCTTCCGTGACGAGTCGAAGAGCAGGCGCCTGTTTGTCGAGATGTTTGCGGAGGACGCTCTCCTTCATCCTGTCTTTGCGCCGCCGTTCCGACATGCGCGCCCAATGCATGGACAAGGTGCGACCGAACGAAACGAGCGCACGATGCAGCGAAAGAAAGACGGCTGCGAGACTGATGCGCGTCGCCAGCAGCAGGCCGACGAGAATCGCCGTGACGATGGCGATGGCCGCGCCGCTGCGATTCAGATTCGATGAAGCGACGCGATTGATCTCCGATCCGAGATAACCGCCCGAAGGGATCAACGCGCCGCGCAGCCAGATTTTGCCCGCGCCGAGATCGAACAGCGGCGGCAGCGCCAGCGCGAGGATGATGAAGCCGACGACCTTCGTGTGTGCATACTCGAGCTCTTTGCCCCAGAAGCGATTCCAGCCGATCAGAATCAAGGCTGTCGGAAACAGAAGGCTGGCGAATCCGAAGAAGCCGACGAAGATCCACGCGACGGTCGAGCCGTAGTAGCCGATGGCGTTGGCGATGACGGTGTTGGTCGACGTGAAGAAGGCCGAGGAGTCGTCGGGATGATAGGTGACGAGAGCGGCGCCGAGGCTGATTCCCGCGGCGAGGACGATGATTCCGATCAACTCGCCGCCGCGCCTGCTCTTCGCAAATTGAAGCAGTTCCATCCCCAGCCCGACACTCCCGCTTGGGCCGAAGTGTAGCAGAGATCAATAACGGGGAGGCGGCGGCGTGCCGACCTCGACGTCGAATGAGCCGACCATCTCGCTGTGGCCTACTCCACAGAGCGAATTAGTGCAGAAATAGGTGTACGTGCCTCGCGAAACCGTGAACGTGCGCTCGTCGATGGATCCGGGACTGGGTGCGGTCGGGAGAATCATGATGCTTCCATCCGGGCCGACGAGCTCGAAGCTGTGTTCTCCTTCGACAATGCGGATTCGAAAGGTGGCGCGATCGCCGACTTTCAACGTCGAAGGATCGGGTGAGATCGTGATCTGAAAGCTTCGCATCGTCACGTCGAAGTTCTTTGTCGTCGGAGGTGGTGGCGACAGCGGGACGCCGGCATCGTCGACGGCCGGAATGAAGGTCTGGTCGGTCGTGCCGTTGTCGATGCACGACGCATAAACGAGGATCGGCTGATCGGATGAGAAGCTGAGCCAGGCGTCGCTGAAATCGCCGGTCGTGGCGCCGGCCACCGATGTGACGAGCGATGGTCCGAGCACCGCGAAGGGTCCATACCCCGTCGTCTTCGTCGCCGCAACGGCATTGTTCCTGTCATACAACGTCCAGGTTACGTTTGCCGTCGCGTTGTTGGGATTGACGAGGCCGATGTTCGTGCGGAACGTGCCGGTCTGAGTGTTGACGCCGTTCTGCTTCAACTGGAGGACTGCGCCTTTGTTTTTCGTGAGCGTGGGTGGTGTTCCAGGTCCGAACTGTCCGAGCGTTCCCGCTCCCGTCAGCGCGTAGATGCGCGACGTGGCCTCGAACGGATCGGCGGAGGTGAACAGAATCGCGCCGAGGCTCGAGGTGCTGAAGAGTTGCGTCGTCACGTCGTCGAGGATTTTCATCTGCCGCTTCGGCACCGTGACAGTGGCCGTCAGTGGATTGCCGCCGGCCGTCGAATAGAACGTGGCCGAGATCTGGATGTCTTTGTCGAACGACGGATTGAAGAGGCGGGCGTCCGTGTGAAAGTTGCTGACCGTG
>DASXRT010000134.1:0-4916 GCA_036506455.1 Thermoanaerobaculia bacterium | reverse complement strand
ATCACGATCCCTGATCGCACCGGTGACGGTGAAGCGGCGATGCTTCTCGCGTTCGACTGTCGCGAGTTGCACCTGCCGAGCGACGAAGATCAGTGGCCGCTTCGTCCCGGAATCGCAGCGGCGCCCCCGCCGTTCGCTCATTCATGACCCTGCGACGGCGCTTCCTTCCGTTCTACGCGCTGATCCTCGTCGCGATCGCCGGATCATTCTTGTGGCAGATGCTGCACGGAATCTGTCCGGTACCGTGATCAGTCCGCTCACTTCGTCACTCCTCAAAGCAGTGGTGCCCGCGGCCGTCATCGCCGCTCTTCCCTTCGTCGCCGGCCGCCGCAATCTCTCGATGCGAGACCACATCGGGCTCGTACGCCCTTCTCTTTCCGGAAGCGCGATGTGGATCGTGCTGTACATCATCTGGATGTTGACGACCGACATCCTGACAGGCTGGCGCGGGCCGTGGGACTTCGCGCCCTGGCGCAACCAGACTTTGCCCGTCACCATCCTGCGCATCCTCGGCGCCGGCATCCTCGGCCCGATCGCCGAGGAGCTGGTGTTTCGCGGATATGCACAGGCGTTGTTGAAAAGGACGCCGCTGAAGACTTACGGCAGCGTCATCGTCGTTGCGCTCGCCTGGGCGGCACTCCATTACAAATCGAGCGGCGAAACCGCGGCGATGCTGATCGTCTGCGGCCTGATGCTCGGTGCCGCACGCGAAACGACAGGCTCCGTCGTCACGCCGGCGATCATGCACATGCTCTGGAACCTCTATGCCGTTTGGTGATATAACCAACGTTCAATGTCGACCGGCGTGCATACCTGCATGTGTATTTGCCTTCCATACGCGGGCAGGAGTGTGTAGCGCAGGATCGCATCGACATCGGTAGTCACCATTCCAACCCGCAACGGCGCGCCGTCGCGGGTTTTTGTTTCCCACGATTTCACGCTGTTGCGGCCATTCGAGAAAGGGAAGTTCCAAATGGCAGCGCAGCGACCCATCAATATCTACTACGAACACCCGAACTGGTTCCGGCCTCTCTTTCACGAGCTCGACCGGCGCGAGACGCCGTATCGTCGCGTCGACGCCGGACAGCATCGCTTCGACCCGAGCGACGGATCGCGCAACGGCGGCCGTCCCGCGCTCGTGTTCAATCGAATGAGCCCGTCGGCGTGGAAGCGCGGCCGCGGCGCCGCCATCTTCTACACACACGACTACCTCGGCCATCTCGAACAGGAAGGCGTCGCCGTCTTCAACGGCGCCTCCGCGTATCGATTCGAGACGAGCAAGGCACTGCAGGTCTCGCTGCTGACGCAACTCGGGCTCCCCGTTCCGCGCACGCGCGTGGTCAATCATCCCTCGCTGCTGCCCGAAGCGGCGGAGGGACTGAAGTTCCCACTCATCGTGAAACCGAACATCGGCGGCAGCGGCGCCGGCATCCGCCGATTCGATAACTTTCTCTCCCTCGTCGCCGCAGCCGAAAATCCGAAGTTCGAGGGAAGTCTCGACGGAACGATTCTTCTGCAGGAGTATCACGCACCGAAGGGCCGCAGCATCGTGCGCGTCGAGACGCTCGAGCATCAATACCTCTACGGTATCCGCGTGCATCTCGGCGACGACAACGATTTCGATCTCTGTCCTGCCGACATCTGCAAGTCGACGGACGGCCGCGAGCTGACTTCCGCGGCGTGCCCGGTCGATGCGGTCAAGCGCGGGCTGACCGTCGAGCGCTATGAACCGCCGGCTGACATCGTCGCCGCGGTCGAACGCATTTCCGCGGCTGCGCATCTCGACGTCGGCGGCATCGAATATCTCGAGAGCGAGCGCGATGGGCAGATCTATTTCTACGACATCAACGCGCTGTCGAACTTCGTCGCCGAGCCGCTGACGGTCCTCGGATTCGATCCGACCGTGCGCCTGGTGGACGCGCTGGAAAGGCGCGCCAGGAGCGCGTCATGACTCTCCGCTTCGGATACTGGATGCCGATGTTCGGCGGCTGGCTGCGCAACGTCGACGACGAGCGGATGGAAGCGAGCTGGCGATACGTGCGCGATCTCGCCGTGCGCAGCGAAGAGATCGGATTCGATCTCACGCTGCTCGCCGAATTGAATCTGAATGACATCAAAGGTCCGTCGGAGCCGAGTCTCGACGCGTGGACCACCGCTGCGGCCTTAGCGGGCGTCACGCGCAAGCTCGAGCTGATGGTGGCCGTGCGGCCGACGTTTCATCATCCCGCGCTTCTGGCAAAGCACGCCGCAAGCATCGATCACATCAGCGGCGGACGGCTCACGCTGAATGTCGTCTCGTCGTGGTGGAAAGATGAAGCGCTGCAGTACGGCGTTCCATTCGATGATCACGATGCGCGATACGAGAGAACAGCGGAATGGCTCGACGTTGTCGACGGCATGTGGACGAAGACGCGCTTCAGCTACGAAGGGAAGCTCTACACGATCCGCGACGCCATTCTCGAGCCGAAGCCGCTTCGCAAACCGCGGCCGCTGATCTACGCCGGCGGCGAATCCGAAGCGGCCAAGGATCTCATCGCTCGCGGCGCCGACGCGTATGTGATGCACGGTGATCCCGTCGAGCACCTCGCACCGAAGATCGATGACATGCGACGGCGCCGTGAACGTCTTGCACCCGAAAAACCTCCGCTCATCTTCGGCGTCGCCGGCTTCGTGGTCTGTCGTAACTCGGATACCGAGGTGCGGCGGGAGATTGCACGCATCACGAACGTCAACGCGAGCGCGCGCGGGTTCGCGAACTACGAGCAGTGGCTCGCCGGCACGCGCCTCGAGCAGAAGATGTCGCTCGAGGATTACTCGGTCTCGAATCGTGGTTTGCGCACGGGTCTGACCGGCACGCCCGACGCGATCGCCGGAAGGCTCGACGAGCTGGAAAGAATCGGCATCACGGTCACTTTGCTGCAGTTCAGTCCGCAAATGGAAGAAATGGAACGATTCGCCGAGGAGGTCATTCCGCTGCGGCGAGGGCATGTCGCGGCGCACTTCAGTGCGCCGGCGCGTTGAAGCGCGCCGCTACACCTTTTCACTTCCGGGTGTAGATCGCCCGAGCGGGCTTTCCTCTTGCGTTTGCCCGCGGACGTCTACACAATGTGGAGCGACTCCCCCCTCGACAAAACAACGTGGAGGTATTGATGCGACTGACTCGGTCCGTCTTCGGTGTGCTCGTCCTCTGTCTCACGGCCTTCCCCGTAGTCGCGCAGCAGCTCGAGATCCACTACATCGATGTGGGATGGGGTGGCTCGGTGTTCATCAAAGGTCCTGACGGAACAACCGTCCTCCTCGAAGCAGGCAACACGGGAAAGGGAACGGCATATGTCGTTCCGTACCTGCAATCGATCGGCGTGCAGCCGGCCAATGGCTTCGATTACATGATCGGCGGCCATCAACACTGCGATCACATCGGCGGACTCGATGAGGTCATCAACGCCGGTTACAACGTCCGCGTGAAGCAGTACTCCAACGGCTCCTCTTACGCATCGACCTGCGTCGACAGTTGGAACGCCGCGGCGGCGACGACGGCGGCCGGCGCGCCGGTGCCGATGCCGGTCGGCACGGTGATTCTCCTCGGCAACGGGGCGAAGATCACCTGCGTCGCGCGCAACGGGTCAATCATCGGCGGAGGTTCAGTCGCTGTCTCCGATGAGAACGATCGCTCGATCGCGCTGCTGATTCAGTACGGTGGATTCGACTATCTGTGGGCCAGCGACCTCGGGGGCGGCTCCGACTCGTGCACCGGCCGCTCCACGGCGCAACTCAATGTCGAAACGTCTGTCATTCAGGCGATCTCTCCCGGAGGAGCGTCGCCACTCATCAGCGCCGGCGGTATCGACCTCCTGCACGTAAATCACCACGGAAGCGAAAGCAGCACGAACCCCGATTACTTCAACATGAGCGATCCGTCGGTGGCGATCATCGGCGTCGGAGATGGCGAGACTTCCGGATGGGACCTTCCGCGCATCGACGTCGTGGAGCACGTCCTTCTGGGGCAATCGATCTCCTGCATCACCGCTCCGCCAACGCTCGTGCTGCAGACGGAGGAAGGGAATCCGATCGGATCGCTGGCCAGTCACGCGGGATACTGCGTCGGCAACATCAAGATCACGACGGACGGGCTGAACATCTTCACGGTCTCCGCGGATGGCGCGGTCCATCAGGGGCCGAACGAGCTCGTCGCGTCAGGATTGCCACGCAGCTTCACCCTCGACGATACGGGCGGACCGCCCCCGCCCGATACGACACCGCCGGCAACGTCGATCACGGCGCCCATCGATGGCGCAACCGTCTCCGGCACAACAAATGTCACCGCCTCGGCGTCCGACAACGTCGGCGTGACGAAGGTCGAGTTCTATCTCGACGGCGCGCTGCAGGCGACCGATACGGCCGCGCCGTACTCATGGTCGTGGAACACGACGACGGCCACGAATGCGATCCATGCATTGACGTCCAAAGCGTATGACGCGGCGGCCAACGTCGGGACTTCCGCGGCCGTGAACGTCACTGTCAACAACGCCGGCGACACGACACCGCCGACCGCGCCGGCGAATCTGGTGGCGAACAACAATGCCAAGCGCAAGATCAATCTGAGCTGGACCGCGTCGACCGACAACGTCGGTGTGACGGAATATCAGATCTGGCGTGCGAGCAATGCCGCAGGTCCGTTCTCTCAGATCGCCGCGACGACAGCGACCACGTATACCAATAGCGGACTGACCTCCGGATCGACCTGGTACTACTACGTCACGGCCAGCGATGCTGCGGGCAACGTCTCCGCGGCGTCGAACACCGCCAGCGCCACGGCGCGCTGATTGACACATCGTGTGTGGGCGCGTACATTCGACGCGCCCACACCGACCGCTCTTCGTCTCTCCTTCCGTAGAGCGAATGCGAATTACGATTCT
>DASXRT010000133.1:0-7274 GCA_036506455.1 Thermoanaerobaculia bacterium | reverse complement strand
GACATCGAGAACGGGACTCGACGCCGCACCGTCGGGATCCGCGCCCTGCAAAACCTCGGTGAGCAGATCGACGACCGCGTTTGCTTTCACCTCCTCGCCCGTCGCGCGGTCGCGCTCGCGCTTGACGGCGGCGGACTGCACGAGCGTTTGTACGGTGAAGGCGACGAGAAGAACGATCGCGAGCGATGCGGCCGAAACCGCCGCACGATTCCGCGCAATGAAACGTCGCGTGCGATATCCGAGACTGTGCGGACGGGCAAGGATCGGCTGGCCGGCGAGCACACGCTCGACGTCGTCGGCCAGCTGACCCGCGGAGCCATAACGCGACTCCGGCTCACGCCGCAACGTGGTCGCGAGCACGGTCTCGAGATCACCGGCGAGCGCCGCGCGCAATCGCTCGACGGTTGTCGCGCGCGACTCCGCGGTTCTGGTCGCAGCGGCCGGATCCGTCGATCGAATTCTGCGAATCGCGTCGCTCGGTTTCGGCGGCTCGTCGCCACTGACCGCGCGCTTGATCTCCTCGTGCGAACGCCCGGCGACCTCGAACGGCAGACGGCCGGTCAGCAATTCGTAGAGCAGCACGCCAAGAGCCCAGACATCCGTCGAGGTGGACGGCAGATCGCCGCGCAGTTGCTCGGGTGCGGCACGCTCGCGCGTCATCGGAGCGGGCTGATGGCTCGTCAGCTCCGTCTCCTCGTCCTGCGGCCCGAGCGCTTTCGCGATCCCGAAATCGAGCAGCCTGACCTCCCCTTCTGCAGTGACCAGAATGTTCGACGGCTTGAGATCGCGATGGATGATCAACCGGCTGTGCGCGTACTGCACGACGCGGCATACCGCGATGAACAGACGCAGACGCTCGTCGACGGTGAGCTTGTGCTGGTCGCAATAGCGCGTGATCGGCTCGCCTTCGACGTACTGCAGAACGATGTACGGCCGGCCATCGGGTGCAGGACCGCTGTCGAGCAGCGGAACGATCGCAGGATGTGCGAGATGCGCGAGGATCCGGCGCTCTCGCCGGAACCTGCCGGCCGCCTCCGCTCCCGCCAGGCCGCGGCGCAGCACCTTGATCGCGACGAACTGCTCGAAGTCCGCTCCTTCGCGGGCACACAGATACACCTCTCCCATACCCCCACGCCCGAGCAGACGAACGACTCGATAGCTGCCGAGACGCGATCCATCGGTGAAGACCGGCTCGACGTCATCTGACAGTTGCCGTTCGATCTCGAGCTGCGCGACCGGATGGTTCGCGCGCAACATGGCAGCGACTTCGCGCCGCAGTTCCTCACGTCCGGCGCAGGCGTCGTCGAGCCAACTCTGACGCTCCTCGACCGCGACATCGAGCGCTGCGGCGAACGTCTCGCAGATCGCTTCCCATGATGGCGACCGTTCGTCGATCATGGTTGCTCACGAAGACAAATCGGGACGTACTTCTTTGCGCAGCCACGCCCGAGCGGCCTGCCAATCTCGCCGCGTGGTCTTTTCGGAGACGCCGAGGAACGAGGCGATCTCCGTGAGCGCAAGGCCGCCGAAGAAATGCATCTCGACCACCTTCACCGCGCGAGGCTGCAACGCACGAAGCCGCTCCAGCGCGTCATCGATGCCGAGCAACTCGTCCGCCGCGCGATCGCTGAGAAACGGCTCGACTTGTTCGAGCGGAACCGCGCTCTGACCGCCGCCGCGCTTCTGCCGCTTGCGCGCCCGCGCGTAGTCGACGAGAACACGCCGCATGGTGCTGGACGCGACTGCGAAAAAATCCGAACGCGTCCGCGCGTCGATGGTCCGCTGCTGAAACAGGCGCAAATAGGCTTCGTGAACCAGCGCCGTCGTTTCGAGCGTGTGGCTGTCGCGTTCGTGGCGGAGCCGCTGCCGCGCCAGCGCCCGCAACTCGTCGTACAGGAGCGTGACCACCCGTTCGAGGCTGCCCGGCTCTCCCTCGCGAAGACGTTCGAGACCGCGCGTGATCTCGCCGGGCGTTGTGCACTCGTGAGATCGGACACCCGGATCGTCGGGGTCGCCGGTCACGACCGAATCGTACCGCCAACTCATGATGGTGTGTGTCTGGAGAGACGTTTCGGAGCGGCATTCGTTTACGCGATCGCTAAGAGTCTCGCTGACCGGCCCCGCCGTGGCGGATCGCTCGAGAGTAGCTAGAACTGCTCGCTCGCACGCTCCAGAAAGAGATACAGACGGCGGAGCCCGCCCGAGGTCTTTTTCGAGCGGAGAGCGGCAATCGCGACGAGAGCCAGAGCCGAGTCCTGGCGGACCTGCTCATCCTCGTCGGCCAGCGCATTCAGTAGAGCCGAAATCGGCGGCTCGAGCTGATAGATCTTGACGTCGATGGACTTGGCGTAAAGCTCCGCCGCAGCTTTTCGCCGGATCATTACGACTACTGCGCGCGTGACGCCCGCTCTCCGAATCCGAATTCCGCATCGATGAATTCGCGGACGCCTTCCGGTCCGCCGAGCGCCAGCGTCAGCACGCCGTCGTTCCGCAGATCGAGTCGGAAATCGAAGAACGGACAGCAGCGCTGCTCCAGCGCGATCCACTCGCCGACCTGCGCCAGGGTGACGCGGTTCTTGTCGATCCGAAACGTGTATCCGTCTTCAGTCTCGCCTCGACCGCTGACCGCTGCGATCAACGCTTTCGTCAGGGCGTCGTGTGCACGGCGCTCGGCCGGGTTGAGTGCTCCGAGGTTGCAGGCTAGCTCGCTCGTGCCTCGCTCCTTCGCTCCATGAAACATGTCTTGACGAGATCCCGCAGGTCGCTCGGATCGAATGGCTTCGGAACTAATCCGTAGATGCCGAAGGCCACAGCACGGGCAACGTCAGGACCGCGTCGGGCGCTCACGACGATCACCGGAACCTTCCGGAGGCGCTCGTCTTTGGCGCGGCGTTCCAAAACATCCCATCCCGACATGTTCGGCATGAGCAGATCGAGAATCAATAGATCGACTTCTTTATCCTGCAGGAGATCGAGAGTCTCCTCGCCATCGCGCGCTTCTTCGATCTGGTATCCGTCCTCTACCAGCGCGCGAGCGATGAGCCGTCGCATCGCGGGATCGTCGTCGGAGATGATCACGCGACTGGCCGTTTTGTCTGCCGGGGTCGCCGGCAGGCGACGCTCCTCGGCGGCGCGCAGAGTGAGACGCAGCTCAATCTCCTGGGCTGTTGAGCGAGCCAACTGTTCAACGACTTCAATGTCCGACGCCGACCATCGGCGCGGTTGAACGTCGATCACCGTGAATGATCCGATCCACATGCCGCGAACATTCAGAGGTGCGGCGAGGTATCCGCGGATTCCGAGGGAGGCGACGATCGCATCTTCTCGATGACGGGGGTCGGCCCGCACATCTTCGATGACGACTGGACCGCCTGTCTCCTGCCAGCAGAGGGTCTCGCCCAATACGCCACGATGATGGCGTTCTGTCGGCAGTCCGACGGCGCTCTTGTAGACATCGCGTTGTTCGTTCGCTAGGCAGATCAATGCGATCGGCACGTCGAGCGTCTTCGCCGCCATTCGTGTCAGGCGATCGAAGCACTCCTCGGGCGGTGAATCGAGAAGTCCGATGTCGCGCAGCAGGCCGAAGCGGCCCGAATTTTGAATCATGTTATTTGCATCATTAGGCGTACTCATCTGCGGGAAAGGCCTCGTTACATGCCCATCGAGCAGGTCTCATGCCGTAAAGCGAAAACAGCCCCGTGCGGCACGGAATTAGAAGAGGTGGCAAACCATGACCGGCATTTCTGAACAGGCAACGGTGGCAGCAACAGGCATCGAGGGCCTCGACCGAATTCTCAACGGCGGCTTCCCGAAAAATCACGTCTATCTCGTGCAAGGCGATCCTGGTGTCGGCAAAACGACGCTCTCGCTTCAGTTCCTGCTCGAAGGCGCGAAAGCGGGCGAGCGCGGGCTCTACATCACCATGTCCGAATCGGAGCGCGACTTGCGGGCCGTCGCGCGATCGCACGGTTGGGATCTCGAGCCGATCCTGATCTTCGAGCATCTCGTCGGTGAGGAAGAGCTCTCCGAAGTAGACTCCACGATCTTTCAGGCGTCGGAGATCGAGCTCGGTCCTGCCGTCAAGAAGATGCTTCAGAAGATCGATGAAGTGAAGCCGGAGCGCGTCGTGCTCGATTCACTCGCCGAGATCCGTCTCCTCGCCCAAAGCTCGTTGCGCTACCGCAAGCAGGTTCTCGCGCTGAAACAATTCTTCGATGGTCGAAACATCACCGCTCTTCTGCTCGATGACCGCACGTCGGAAGTGAAAGACATGCAACTCCAAAGCGTTCCGCATGGAGTCGTCGAGCTGGAACGCTACACGCCGAACTACGGAATGGCCCGGCGGCGCCTGCAGATCGTGAAAGTGCGCGGACTGAAGTTCCGCGCCGGCTATCACGACTTCAACATCGTCACCGGCGGCATCATCGTTTATCCGAGGCTCGTGGCGGCGGAGTCGCGTCTGCGGGTGATGCAGAGCTTCGTATCGAGCGGCATCTCGGAGCTCGACAAGCTGCTCGGCGGAGGTCTCGACCGTGGCACCAGCACGTTGATGATGGGACCGGCGGGTTCGGGCAAGTCGGCACTGGCGACTCAATATGCCGTCGCCGCCGCTCACCGCGGCGAACCAGCCGCGTTCTTCACGTTCGATGAGAGCCTGACGACGTTGTTCAACCGCTCCGATGCCATGGGTTATGACCTCACCGGCCTCGTGTCGAGCGGCAAGGTCTCGGTCCAGCAGGTTGATCCGGCGGAGCTGCAGCCCGGCGAGTTCGCGCAGCTCGTTCGCGAAGCGGTTGACCACCAAAAGGTGCGCGTCCTGATCATCGACAGTCTCAATGGCTACCTCAACGCGATGCCCGAAGAGAAGTACCTGCTTCTGCATTTGCACGAGCTGCTGAGTTTTCTTGGACAGCATGGGATCGCGACGATTCTCGTCTTCGCGCAGCACGGACTCCTCGGCAGTCACATGGGGACGACTGTCGACATCAGCTATCTTGCCGACTGCGTGATTCTGCTCCGGTACTACGAGTCGCAGGGATCGGTCTGCAAGGCGATCTCCGTCATCAAGAAGCGCAGCGGCGCTCACGAAACGTCCATCCGTCACTTCGAGATCACCAAAGAAGGGATCAAAGTTGGCCGTCCGTTGAAACACTTCCGCGGCGTGCTCTCCGGTACGCCGGTCATCGAAGAAGTCGCTCCGACAGAAACCGAGAAATCATGAGGTCGTGGAGCGATGCGTGACCTCTTTCGATCGTCATCATCCGTTCTGCTCTGCGCGCCGAATCACCGTGACGTCGAGCTGCTGCAGGCCACGCTCCATTCGGCCGGCTTTACAACAGAGGCATGTCCGGACCTTTCGCGGTTGGTTGTCCGGCTGGGTGACAACGTCCTCGCGCTATTGCTCACCGAAGAAGCCCTCGGGCGGGCGATCGTCGAGCCGCTCCGGCAATTCATCGATGATCAGCCGGTGTGGTCCGATTTCCCGATCGTCGTCTTCACCGGTCCGGACTCGAATGGCCGTTATCTCACTCACCTCGATGCGCTCGGGCCACGAGCGAACGTGACCCTCGTCGATCGTCCGGCACGCATCAAGAGTGTGACGAGCATCGTCAATGCCGTTGCTCGCGCGCGCATGCGTCAGTACGAGATTCGCGATCTTCTGGCAAAGCTCGAAGACCGCATCGCCGAACGCGATCGGTTCCTGGCCATCCTCGGTCACGAGCTGCGAAATCCGCTCGGGGCGATCGTTCTTGCGGCGCAGATGGTCGATCCGGCCGATTCGAAACTCGACGCGCAGCACGCCGAGCGAATCGAACGCCAGGCCCATCACGTGGCCAGCCTGGTCGACGACCTACTCGATCTTTCGCGAGTCACTACGGGCAAGATCGCGTTGAAGCGGTCGCCGCTCGACCTCAATCAACTGGTCGAACATGCTCTGAAGTCTCTGCAGACCGACCGGTTTCGGCGCAGTCTCGAGCTGCTTTTCGAGCCGTCGCCCGAGGCGCTCATTCTTCATGCGGATCCGTTGCGCGTCGAGCAGATCATTGCGAATCTCGTGACGAACGCATTCAAGTACACGCCCGAAGGCGGGAAGATCACCATTCGAACCGAACGCCGTGACGGCGATGCCGTCTTCACGATTTCGGATACGGGAGTCGGCATCGCACCGGATCGCATCGAGTCGATCTTCGAGCTGTTCAGTCAGGCGGAGAATGCGATCGGCCGCTCGCAGGGTGGAATGGGTATCGGGCTCAATCTGGTCCGCACGCTGGTCGAGTTACACGACGGCTCGGTCGAAGCGAAGAGCGACGGAGTCAACAAGGGAAGCACATTTACGGTCCGACTGCCGCTCGCTGCGGAGATGCCCACGGCCACACGGCTCATCACCACCGAAGTGAAGCGCGGAGAGCTCCTCGCTTGTCCCAGCCGGCGGATCGTGGTCGTCGACGACAACGCCGACATCCGCGACCTCCTGCAGATCAAACTGAAGAAGCTCGGGCACGACGTCGAGACCGCGGCCGATGGACAGACCGGACTGCAGCGCATCGTGACCGGCCGGCCCGACGTAGCCATCATCGATATTGGCATGCCCGGACTGGACGGGTATGAGCTGGCCAGGCAGCTTCGACAGACGCTTTCCGAAGAGATTCTCCTGATCGCGCTGACCGGTTTCGGCCAGAGCGAAGACAAAGAGAAGGCTGCCGCAGCCGGGTTCGACGAGCATCTGACCAAGCCGATCCGGGCCGAAGATCTCCAGCGGATTTTCGTGCGCCGCTTTCAAAGCGAGCTCGCCTAGAAATATGCTCGACGGCCATGCGTTCTCATCGAGGTGCTGGTGCTCCCGCGGTCCGTATTGATCGTCGATGACAATCCTGACTTTTCCGGAGTCGCCGCATCGATTCTGCGAGAAGAGGGATATGTCGTCGACGAGTGCAGCGACGCCGATGCCGCCGCCGTCCGGCTGAAGATTACTTCCTACGATGCGATCGTCCTCGAGCCGAGCCCGAGCGCCGGCTTCAGTTCCTTGCTCAAACTGCTGTCCGACCCGAAGATCATGTCGCACGTGGTCGCGGCGACAACCGAGGATGATCCCGATTTCATCGGCCATCTGAATGCCGCGGGTGTTTTCTGTGTTCTGCGAAAGCCCATGATGACACCCCAGAAACTGAGCGCGAGCGTCAAAGCCTGCTGTGCGGGACGATGAGCCGTCACAACTGACCTTCGATCAGCGGTAAGAGCAATCGCGCCGCCCACGCGCGGAAGGATTTCGATCG
>DASXRT010000132.1:0-10299 GCA_036506455.1 Thermoanaerobaculia bacterium | reverse complement strand
TTCGTCCTTGCGCATCGCGGCCGCTGAGCGTGAACGATTGCGAGCCTCTCGCGCTGACGATAATTGGATGCGGTGTGACTTCGAGCGATGCCAGGGCGCTGACGACGCTCACCGTCGTCGATCCCGTGGCACCATCGAGCGTCGCCTTGATCGTGCCGTCGCCCGGCGCGCCGGCGGTGAAACGGCCCGTGACGTCGATGTTGCCGATCGACGATTCCCATCGCGGAGAGCGAGCCAGCCGCACGGCGTTGTACGCGGCGTCTTCGCCGAGGGCGGTGTACTCGACGTGACTGCCGCTGAGGACCGTCGCCGACTCCGGCCGCACCGCGAGCGTCGCCAACGCACCGGTCGGCGCAGCGCTGAACACCACAATGCTGTTGCCGACCGGACGCTCGAATCCGTCGGAACCGCGATTGACCATTGTCACGCCATCGGTGCCCGGCAATCGCACGCCGAGGGTTGTGGAGCCGCCGCCATCGAGGTTGATGCCGTTGACGATGCCCTGGCTGATCATGAGGTCCGCGAGCTCGTCGAGCGTCACGCCCATGCTGTAGCCGGGTTGACGTCCGTCGATCGCGAACAGCACAACGTCGCCTTTCGCGGTGACGCCGATGGCGCTGCGCGGATGGGTGACGTCGACGAATCCGTGCATGTATGGCTCGATGGCGACCTCGCCACCGCGCACGACGAAGTTCGGCCCGGAGACCGCTTGCGTGACATTCTCCCAACCAGGCGTGATGTTGAATGTGATCGCCAGTCGCGCGCCGTCGGGAAGGAGATCGAGAAACTTCGCGCCGACGCCACTGCCGGACAGCACGACTGCAGTCGCGCCGAGGGGTGTCGAGCCGGCGCGCGAGCGAACACGTCTGACGATACCGTCGAATGAGCCGTGTGTCGGAAGCGGCAACGGCACGCCGGAGAGCACGACCTCCGTGCCGCTGTCGTCGGTGCCGGTCATCTCGCCATAGCGGCTCGTGTAGAGGACGAGCTCGCCCGTCCCCTCGCCCATCGTGCGCGCCTGATTCACGCGCGCGATCTGTGTGCAGATTCCATCAGCGCGACAGACGCTGCCGTTGACGCCGGCGACGTCGATCACGATTTTACGATCGGCGGTCACGCCGAATTCGGGACGCGGCTTCGGTCCGTAGGCGACGAGCTCCCCGTCCTGAATGTGCAGACCGAAGGGCGCCTGATTCGGATCGAAAAAGTCGCCGTTGATTGCGACCACGGCGCGATGGCCCTCGCGATTCTTGCGATTCGCCTGCTCCGTCGTCGGCTCCAGGCCCGCGATCCGATCGTTGGAGATCGACGCTTCGAGTCGCAGCATCGGTTGCGAATTGTCGATGCGCGCGATGTAGACGGCCTGCCGGCCGGCCGTCGTCGTCATTATCGTTCCACGCTCGTGGATGACGCCCGGCCCGACTGTCATCGATGCGTCGGCGTGGTACGGCGCCGACACAGCAGCGACCGCAGGCTGCGCAATGACGGAAAGAACGAACAGCAGCCGCGCCCAACGCATGCGAGCGAACATCATAAGGCGGCAGCGAGCTGTCGCACTCCAACGCTGCTACGCTTCTTCTTCCTGTTCCCCTTGGTCGAGCAACGAATCGATCTTCGCGTCAGGCGTCACGATGCGCAAACCGCTGTGGAAGAGTGACTCGGCCGCGGCGTTGGCATGCTGGATCGAGGTATGCACGATCGCGCAGTCGAGTTGGATCGTGCCGTTCGATGAAGGCAGATCGAGTCTGAATGCGGAAGGCAGCTTCGAGCGATGCGCAACGCGGAGACCGCCGCGCGAGGCATCGAGCACGAAGAGCGGCGTCTCGCCGGTCTTGGCACGGACCGGCTTTCGCAGCGTGAACCGTGGGTGTCGGCGTCGCTCTTTCACGATAGATGTGTAACACAAGAGGGCGTCAAAGGAGGCCTCCCCTATGTCTCTCCCTCCCTGCTACCAGCCACCTGATGACGACGAGCCGCAGGATCCCTCACGAAGAAGTTTCATGATCGGTTCGGCGGCAGCGACGGCAGGACTCCTCGTTTCGCCGCTACTCGGTGAAGCGGCGGTGAAGGAAGCGGCCGCGAAGACCGCGGCCGATCCCAACGCGATCCCGGTCTCGTTGAACGTCAACGGCAGAGTGCATCACCTCAAGCTCGACCCGCGGACGACGCTCCTCGATGCGCTGCGCGAGCATCTCGATCTCACCGGAACGAAGAAAGGCTGCGATCAGGGAGCGTGCGGCGCCTGCACGGTGCTCGTCGATGGCCGGCGGATCAACTCCTGCCTCACGCTCGCGGCGATGAATGCCGGCCGGAAGATCGTCACCATCGAAGGCCTCACTTCTGAAGGAAAACTCCATCCGGTCCAGGCCGCGTTCATCCGCAACGACGGTTTCCAATGCGGCTACTGCACGTCCGGACAGGTCTGCTCCGCATTCGCGCTGATCAAAGAAGGGCACGCGCATTCCGACGACGAGATCCGCGAGTGGATGAGCGGCAACGTCTGTCGATGCGGTTGTTACATCGGCATCGTGCAGGCGGTGAAGGAGGCACGCGATGCATCCATTTGATTTTGTCCGCGCTCACGAAATCGCCGGCGCGATCAGGTCGGGGTCGCGTGATGCCGCGAAGTTCATCGCCGGCGGTACGAACCTCGTCGACCTGATGAAGTGCGATGTCGAGCGGCCCGCGCACATCGTCGACGTCAACGATCTGCCGCTGACGAAGATCGAACAGACGTCGGGAGGCATCCGCATCGGCGCCCTGGCGCGGATGAGCGATGTTGCCGAGCATCCGATCGTGCTCGAGAACTTTCCCGTCATCTCGCAGGCTCTCCTGGCCAGCGCTTCGCCGCAGATTCGCAACATGGCGTCGATCGCCGGCAATCTGATGCAGCGCACGCGCTGCGCGTATTTCCGCGAGCTGACCTGGACGCCGTGCAACAAGCGCAACCCCGGCAGCGGTTGCTCCGCCATCGGCGGCGAGAATCGCCTTCACGCGATCCTCGGCACCTCTGACTCGTGCATCGCCACGTATCCGTCTGATCTCGCCGTCGCCGTCGTCGCGCTCGACGGCGTGATGACGCTGCGCGGCCCGAACGGCGAGCGCTACGTCAACGCCGCCAACTTTCATCTGCTGCCCGGCAACACGCCACACATCGAACACGATCTCAAACATGGCGAATTGATCACATCGCTTTTCATCCCCGATGCCGCTCATGCACGGAAGTCCGCATATCTGAAGGTTCGCGATCGCGCCGCGTATGAGTTCGCCCTCACATCGGCGGCAGTCGGACTCGACATCGACGGCGGCACGATTCGTTCCGCGCGAGTCGCTCTCGGCGGCGTCGGAACGAAACCGTGGCGATCGCGCGATGCCGAAGCGGCGCTCCTCGGGAAACCGGCGAACGAGCAGACGTTCCGCGCGGCGGCCGAGGAGGCGGTGAAGGGAGCGAAGGCGCAGGAGCAGAATGGATTCAAGATCGAGTTGGCCAAACGGACGCTCGTCCGTGCACTGACCGATCTGGCAGGAGGTGTCGCATGATGCCGAATGTCGGAAGACCCCTCGACCGCGTGGACGGCAGGCCCAAGACCACGGGCGGTGCGCGCTACGCCGCCGAGCACAACCTCGAGAACACGGCCTACGGCGTTCTCGTCATGTCGACGATTCCGGCGGGAACGATCAAGTCGATCGACGCGAGCGCAGCGCTGAAGTCGCCCGGCGTCATCGCCGTGCTCTCACATCAGAACACGCCAACGCTGAATGACGCGCAGGGGAAGAACGGTCTCAGAGAAGCAGCGCTCGTCCCGTTCCAGAACGCGAGCGTCCGTTACGCCGGCCAGCGGATCGCGGTTGTCGTCGCTGATACGCTCGAGCACGCGACGCGCGGCGCAGAGCTCGTGAAAGTCACGTACGACGAGGCGCCGGCGCGGATCGACATCCAGAAGTTCCGCGACGAAGCAAACGATCGCGCGAAGAGCAAATTCTCGAAAGGCGATGCCGACGCTGCGTTGGCCTCCGCGCCGGTGAAGGTCGATCAGGTCTACCGCACGCCCTACGAGCATCACAACCCGATGGAGGCGCATTCGATCGTCGCCGCATGGAAAGGCGATGACCTCACGCTGTATGAATCGAGCCAGAACATCTTCGGCGTGCAGAGCTCCATGGCCACGCTGTTCAGCATCCCGAAAGAAAAGGTGCATGTCGTGTCGCAGTTCGTCGGCGGCGCGTTCGGAAGCAAGGGTGGAGTGTGGCCGCACGTCGTCATCGCCGCAGTAGCAGCGCGTGAAGTGAAGCGGCCGGTCAAGCTCGTCGTCACGCGCAAGCAGCTCTACTTCGGCAACGGGCATCGTCCCGAGACCGAGCAACGCGTGGCCCTAGGCGCGAATGCGGACGGGAAACTCGTCGCCTTGATCCACGAAGGTTTCGGTCAGAGCAACGACGTCTGCGATTACGCGGAGCGATTCGTCCGGCCCACGCGCGCCATCTACGCGTCGGACAACATCCGCGGCGTGAATCCGATCGTGTCACTCAATCTCCCCAGCCCGACGTACATGCGCGCGCCCGGCGAGAGTCCCGGTATGTTCGCGATCGAGTCGGCGATGGACGAGCTGGCGTTCGCGCTGAAGATCGATCCCGTGCAGTTGCGTCTGATCAATCACGCCGACACCGATCCGGTGAACGGTAAGCCGTGGTCGAGCAAGTCGCTCAAGCAGTGTTATGAGCAGGCGGCTGATCGCTTCGGCTGGTCTCGCAGAAATCCCGAACCCCGATCGATGAAGAGCGGCCGCAATCTGATCGGCCTGGGAATGGCCAGTGCGACCTACCCGGCGCATCGCTCGCCGGCCTCCGCGCGCGCGGTCATGAAATCGGACGGCACAGCCGTCATCAGCAGCGGCTCACATGAAATGGGAATGGGTACGGCGACGGTGATGGCGCAGCTCGCGGCGGAGACGCTCGGCGTTCCAGTCGAGCGCGTGAAGTTCGAGTACGGCGATACGACGCTGCCGCCGGCTCCGATCTCCGCTGGCTCGATGACCGCAGCCAGCGTCGGGTCTGCCGTCTATGGCGCCGCGCTCGAGCTCAAGAAGAAGATTGCCGCACTCGACGGCGTCGATCCCGCATCGCTCGACGGCGACAGCTATCACTCGATTCTCTCGAAGCATTATCTCGATCAGATCGATGCGCGCTTCGATGCCAAGCCGGAGCAGGAGGAATCGCATTCGACACAGGCGTTCGGCGCTCACTTCGTCGAGGTGAGCATCGATCAGGATCTTCCGGTCGTGCGAGTGAACCGCATGGTCAGCGCCTTCGCCGGCGGCCGCATCCTGAACGAGAAAACCGCGCGCAGCCAGTACCTCGGCGGCATCATTCAGGGAATCGGCATGGCCCTCATGGAGGAGACGCATCTCGACAAACGGCTCGGCACCTATACCAATGTGAACTTCGCCGAGTATCTCGTTCCGGTGAATCCCGATATCCGCGACATCGACATCATCATCGTGGAAGAGGAAGACAAGTTCGTGAATCCGATCGGCGTGAAAGGCATCGGCGAGATCGGCATCGTCGGCGTCGCGCCGGCGATCGCCAACGCCGTATATCACGCCACCGGCAAACGCGTGCGCGATCTGCCGATCACCATCGAGAAGTTGCTGTAGCGCTGATGGCACCAAACCAGAATCACCTCTCGTCGTGGCGCCCCCGATTCTCCTGGTCGACGATGACCTCTCGCTCGCCCAGACGATGAGCATGGCCATCGAGAACCTCGGCATTCCTGTCGAGCAGTGTTCGACCGGCGAGGTGGCCATCGAATTGATCAGGAAGAAGCGTTACGCCGTGGTCATCCTCGATCTGATTCTGCAATCGGGGATCAGTGGACTTTACGTCGTCAACGCTGTCAGGCAGATGCCGCAACAGCAGCGGCCGCTCATCCTGATGATCACGGGTGGAAATCTCGAGACTCTTCGCGGCATCGATCCTTCGCTTGTCACCGCCGTGATGCTCAAGCCGGTCGACTTCGACCTGTTCGCCCAATACGTGCTGGCGACGTACCGGCGATCGCTCGACCAGCCAAGCGAAGTCGGGCCGTTTGCATCGCCGCCGATGCTGACTGTGCGCACCTATTGCGGGGAATGCGGATCGGAAATCACGCCCTGGGCTTCCGAGCGTCCGATCGAGATCTGGATGGACACACCTTGTGTCAACTGCGGCACAGTTCCGCGCCAGAGCGGCGGACACAGCGACTGGCTTGTCAGAAGGTGAAGGCGTAAGTTGAACAGGTGCTCGATCTCGTCGTCGCGCTCCTGATCTGGTTTGGGTCGCATGGCAGGCCCGCCGATCGCCCAATCACCTTCGAGAAGACCGTCCGGCCGATTCTCGAGCAGCGATGCCAGCCTTGTCATTTCTCCGGCGGCAAGATGTATGACCGCCTGCCGTTCGACCGCCCGGCGACGATCGTCAAGCTCGGCACGAAACTCTTCACACGTATCCGGGACGAGCGGGAGCGCGACGCGATCCGGGCATTCCTAGCGAATGAAGATTCGTGTGCCGCCGCCCGCCGCAACGAGCGCAGCCGCGACAAGCGGTTGTAGCCTGATTATCGCGATCTCATCGATGTGATCCGCGAGGACCGACACGGCAGCCACGAGAATCGCGATGATCAACAGCACGATCAGAATCGGTGTGTGAGGTCGATACGGCGTCATGGAGAAGCGGAGCGAGCAACATTCGTGCGCAAGACGCTGTTGAAGTACGACATGACCGGTTCGAGCGCATGAACCGTCACACGCGGTACGCTTCGAGGACAAACATCATGACTCCGGAGGCGCCGGTCGAGCGAACAGATATCCCTGACCGAAATCGCAATGCAGCGACTGGAGCAGCGCGCGCTGCTCGGCGGTCTCGATGCCTTCGGCAATCACATCGATGGCCAGGCCGTGGCCGAGAGCGAGGATCGAGCGGATGATCTCGACATTCTTCGCCTCGCGCATCGCGGCGCGGACGAATGATGAATCGATCTTCAGCGCGTCGATCGGAAAACGGTGCAGGTAGCTGAGCGATGAATAGCCGGTACCGAAGTCGTCCAGGGCGATGGGACACCCGATCTTGCGCAGACCGCCCATCATCTGCAGCGCCGCATCGGGATGCTGCATGATCACGCTCTCCGTCACTTCGAGATGCAACGCCGACGGTTCTACTCCGCACGTGCTCATGGCCTCGGTCACCTCGGCGATCAGATCGCTCTGTGCGAACTGGCGGCTGGAGATGTTGACGCTGACGTAGCGCGGCTGCCACTTCGCCGCCTGCTTGCAGGCCTCGCGCAGCACGAATTGACTGATCGGCACAATCAGTCCGGTCTCCTCGGCGATGGGAATGAACTCCGCGGGCGAGGTCAGGCCGCGCGTCGGATGCTGCCAACGCACCAACGCTTCGTGGCCGACCACTTCGGCGTTTCCGAGACGCACGATCGGCTGGTAAAAGACGCGCAGCTCGCCGCGCTCCAGGGCGCGACGCAGATCGGTCTCGACCTGCAGCCGCGCCACGACGTCGGCGCGCATGTTTGCGTCGAAAATCTCCGAGCGCGACCTCCCCTGCGCCTTGGCGCGATACATCGCCGTGTCGGCGTCGCGCACGATGTGCTCCGGACCCTCATAATCGGAGCTGGCGATGATGATGCCGATGCTCACCGACGCGTAGATGTCGATATCGCCGATGCGAAAGGGCATGGCGATCTCGCGCTGCACGCGCGCCGCCGCGCGTGTTGCGTCGGTGGGGCCGGTGATCTTCTCGACGAGGATCGTGAACTCATCGCCGCCGAATCGCGCCACGGTGTCGACGGCGCGCACGGAGCGCTGCAATCGCTCGCCGATACCGACGAGCAACTGATCGCCGGCGACATGACCGAGGCTGTCGTTCACGTTCTTGAAATGATCGACATCGAGCAGTAGGACGGCGAACGTGGATTCTGCTTCGCGGCGCATGCGCGTGAGCGCCTGGCCCACCCGGTCGAGGAACAGCGCACGATTCGGCAGACCAGTGAGCGCATCGTGAAAGGCATTGTGGCGAAGCTGGTGCTCGGCCAGGCGTTGCTCGGTGACATCGGACGCAATGCTGGCGGTGCCGAGGATGCTCCCCTGCGCGTTGCGCAGAACGGTGTTGTTGGCGAGAAGAATGCGCCGCTCGCCGCCTCGCGTGACGATCTCCATCTCGTAATGCGCAGCGATGACTCCGCGGCCGATGTTCGCATTGAATTCGCGAGCGGCCTCCTCGCGCTGATCCTCGGGCAGGAAGAGTTGAAAGAAGTTTCTGCCGACGACTTCGTCCTTGTCGTATCCGGTCATCGTCAACAGGAATGGATTGCAGTACGTGACGATGCCCACGATATCGAGGAGAACCGCGGCGAGCTCGATGGTATCGAGCATTTCGCGGAAGCGACGCTCCGACTCCCGAAGTGCTTCCGCCACGCGGCGACGCTCATCGACGTCGATGGCCATCGTCATCCGCGCGTGGCGTCCCGGTAGACGGACGTCGTATCCGCTCACATCGACACTGATGACGGTGCCGTCTTTCTTCTGCAGGTGAATCGCGCCGTTGCGCGGCACCGGTCCGGCGCTGCGATCGCCCGGCCGGCGAAGATCATTGACGGTCATGCGCAGCAGCTCGTCCCGCGGATATCCGTACTGCGCGACCGCGGAGTCGTTGACGGCGATCAGCTCCTGCGAGTCGATGTCGGAGATCCACATCGGATTAGGATTGCCTTCAAAGAGCAATCGATACTGTTCGGCCGAGCTGCGCAGCGTAGCGTGTGCACGCGTGCGCACATGCGTGTTGCCGAGGAGATCGCCGATGTGGGTGATCACTTCGACGAGCATTTCGTCGGGCGCGATCGGTTCTGTGGCGAAAAACTCCAGGACGGCTACCGGTGAGTCGATACCGATGATCGGAAACGCCAACGCCGATACGAGGCCGGCATCGCGCGCGGCGGCCGCCAGCGGCAGCGGCAGAACGCCATCGAGCTCGGTCGTCGAAACCGGAGCGCGTTCCGCCAGGGCGTGACCGGCCACCGCGCCGGCCGGCGCGATGAGTGTCGTCTCGACGCCGCGGCGGAAGTTCTCGAAGCGGCCGAGATCGGCGATGAACCAGATGTCGCTCAGTGTCAGGATCGAAGTCGTACCGATCGCGAGATAGGCGTGACCGACCGGCCAGCCGAGGTGCGTGCACATCTGATCGACGGTGGCCTGCAGCGCATCGTCGAGCGACGGTGACTCGTTCGCGGCGACGGCGACGGCCTGCAGCAGTTTGAGGTGCTCATGCTTGTCATACAGGACGCCGGTGGCTTGTTCGGAGATCGATTCGGCCGCTTCGCGAGCACGCCGCTGGCGATCGAGGCGCTTGACGAGCGTCGCGATCTCGAGCGCGTCGAACTGTTCGTCGTCGGCCATCGCCCGGAGGTGCTGAACTAGCTTACGGCGGTGCCGGAATTCCGGCAAGGAACTGCGCCAGATGTGACTGCCAGACCGCCGGCCAGGTGTGTGTGCCGTGGCCGCGGGTCTGGTCGGTGATCGGCAGGAGAACGTAGCGGCCGCGCTTCACGCGTTTGATCTGCGTCTCCATGATCCCGAGCTCCGGGGGGTTGATGAAATCGTCGGCGGAGTTGATGGCCAGCAATGGCGCGCGAATGCGTTCGAGCTGCGGTGAGGGATCGTAGTTGCGCGAAGATTCAACGGCGTAGAGAAGATCGGCTCGATCAGTTGTGGCGACGCGCGTCTTCATCTGATCGGCGAGCCAGCGATCGGCGTCGTCGCGCGTCGGCGCGGCTTTCTGCCACTGCAGGGGCGCGCTGCCGACGATCATGAGGAGCTGTATCGCGGCCGTGAGATCGTTGTTGCGCAGATCGTCGATCATCATCTTGCGCCATATTCGATTGCGCCCCGCGATCTGCACCGGCTCGCTCGCCAGCGGCACGAGCGCATCCATCATGTCCGGCCAGCGCTCGCCCCACATCCAGGTCTGCATCCCGCCCATCGATGTGCCCATGACCAGGAACACATGCTTGACGCCGAGTCCGTCGACGAGCAGCCGATGCTGCAGCTCGATCATGTCGTCGTAGTCATAGTGAGGAAAACGCGCACGCAAACCATCGCTCGGTTTGCTCGATTGGCCGTGGCCGATGTTGTCGGGGATGACGATGAAGAAGCGTGAGGCATCGAGCAGACCGCCCGTCTTGAACAACACACCCGAGAAATGATCGTTCAGGAACTGCTTTGATGATCCACCGGTGCCGTGGAGGATCAGAACGGCGTT
>DASXRT010000131.1:0-2607 GCA_036506455.1 Thermoanaerobaculia bacterium | reverse complement strand
GCGAGGACGTGTTCGTCCACTTCTCGGCGATCCAGAGCAAGGGCTTCCGCACCCTCCCCGAGGGCTCGCGGGTCGAGTTCGACGTCGTTCAGGGTCCGAAAGGACTCCAGGCGGCGAACGTCACCACGCTCTAATCCGATTCATTTCGGACGCAGAAAGGACGGCGTAACCGCCGTCCTTTTTCATTTCCCGTGAAACGATTTCTTCTCCTTCTCGCACTGATTGCCGTTCCCGCACGCGCCGCCGACATCGACGCGGTGCGCCAGAACTTCATCGGCTACTACACCGGCGCCGCTGGCGATCGGAGCGCGCCGCTGATGGCTGGTGCACTCAGCGAGCTCGAGAATGCCGCGCGGACGTACACCGCTCCGGGATTTCTATTGAGCGACGGAAGCTGGAGCGACATCGACTACAGCGAGACGCCGGGCGGAAGCTGGTCACCCTGGGATCACGTGCGGCGGCTTACGGTGATGGCGAAGGCGTACCGCACGCCCGGCCAGTCGCTCTATCGCGATCCGCGGCTCCTCGTCGAGATCGAGTCGGCGTTGCGTTACGTGAACACATTCTACGGACCGACCAGGCTTCCCATGGGCAACTGGTGGTTCTGGACGATGGGCGTTCCGCTCGATCTTGGCCCGACACTCGTGCTGATGCGCGGCGACATCACGGAGGAGACGTACGACGATCTCGTTCGCGACATCTATCTCCGCATCGGCAGCTCGCCGGCTTCGCGCGGCATTGTCGGACCGCTGCCGACAGGCCAGAACCTGGTCTGGTCGTCGTTCACGCATCTATGTCTCGGACTGCTGAAGGATGATCAGAACATGCTCGCGCAGGTGCACGACGCGATGGCTGTGGTCACGCTTCCAGCGATCGGCGACGGAATCAAAAGCGACTCTTCGTTCCATCAGCATGGCGCGCAGCTCTATACGGGCGGTTACGGCGGCTCGTTCGCAAACGATGTCGCGAAGTATGAGTTGATCATGCGAGGCACTTCCTTCGCGCTGCCGGCGCAATCGCTCGCTGCGTTCAGCGACTACCTCGCCGACGGCGTGGCCTGGTCGCTCTACGGAAATTACTTCGACGTCTCCGTGATCAGCCGCGAAGTTGCTCGGCGGTCCACGACAGGGTTCAACGGGATCGCTGCGCTCGTGCAGGCGTCGCAGTTCGATTCGCCGCGCGCTGCGGAGATCCGCAGCGCAGCCTCGCGGATGCTGCAATCGTGGACCTGGGGTCTGCCGATCGAGCTGGCCGCGCCAGCGACGCTGATGCCGAGAACGAACGCCGCGTGGCCGGAAGGTCATCGGCATTACTTCGCGTCCGACTACACCGTCCACCGGCGCGCCGACTGGTTCGCGTCGATCAAGATGTTCTCCGCGCGCACCAAGTCCGGCGAAAGCACAAACGGCGAGAACCTCCTCGGATCGCGGCAGTCGGATGGCCGCTTCTTTCTCTCCCTGGACGGTAACGAGTACTTCGGCCGCGATATCTGGCCGGCACTCGATTGGACGCGCCTGCCCGGCATCACGGTCGAGCAGACGCTGAGCGCCGCCGATGACACATACGGCTTCGGTATGCGCACGCTCGCCGGCGGAACGGGCGATGGACGGAATGGAGTCTCGGCGATGGAGGTCGCACCGCTCAACTCCACGCTGACGGCGAAGAAGTCATGGTTCTTCTTCGACGATGCCATCGTCTTTCTGACGAACAGCATCAATGCGACGACGGCAAATCGTGTCGAGACGATCGTGAATCAATGGCCGACCGGCGCGCCACTCGCAGCCGGCAGCAACTGGATGCATGCCGATGGTGTCGGTTATTACTTCCCCACCGGCGGCAACATATCGACCAGGCGCGAGACACGAACGGGCACATGGGCGCAACTCGGCGGATCAAACGATACGACACCGCACAGCGCCACGTTCCTGACGCTCTGGTTCGATCACGGTGTCTCTCCCGTGAACGCAACCGCCGAATACGCGATCGTCCCGAACGTGACGGCGGATGCAATGCGCACGTGGGCGGCGTCAAATCCGATCTCGATTCTGGCGAACACCGCCACCGTCTCCGCTGTCCGCAACAATCGCGACAACGCTCTCGGCATCGTTTTCTGGTCGGCGGGTGCGTTCGACGGTTACCAGTCCGACGCGCCGGCCACCGTTTACATCACCCAGGATGCGAGCGGTGAGCACATCAGCGCGGCAGATCCGACAGCCGGAGCGACGGGCACGTTCCATCTCACGGTTCCCATCGGGATGAGATCGACGATGATCGAGATTCCCCGCAACGGCGGCCGTACGTTCACGACGACGATCAAGCCGCTCCAGTCGAAGCGGCGCGCGGTGCGCTGACGCTCCGCTTTTTCACCTCTTCCTCGGTCAGCCCGTAGAGCGGCGGCGTCGGAATCTCCAGCATGGCCAGGTAGAGATAGATCTGCCCGCGATGATGCACCTCGTGCTCGATCATCGAGCGAAGCCATTTGCCGATGCGAAGCTCTACGCCGCCCGGAGTCATGCATTTCGCGTCGAGATCGTCGTCGCTCAGCGAGCGAAAGATCGACATCGACTCTTCGTGCATGCGACGCATGTAGTCGATGATGGCGTCGTA
>DASXRT010000130.1:0-16777 GCA_036506455.1 Thermoanaerobaculia bacterium | reverse complement strand
GAGTACAGCTTCCACGGCCCGTTGGGATCGCGGTAGCGCATGAAGACCGTTCGTCCATCTCCGTCGATGTCGCGAGGATGGATGCCCGGCTGCAGCGCAGCGTCAGGGTACGGGCGATCGACAGAACGGATGAAACGTCCCTGCGCCAGCGTTGCCTCGACGCCGTCCGGCGTCATGCGCGGCAGGACATACACAGTACGAGTGTCGAGAAGATGCGTGACGCGTTCGTCTGCGCCGTAATCCTTGAGCAACCTCCAGACGAAGTGGAGCGCCGCCACGCCGCCGCCCCACTCGGTGGCGTGCATGTTCCCGTCGACGATGAGCGCGGGTTTTTCGAGCGCCGCTCCGGTCTTGCTGTTTGTCAGAGTCAGAAACCAGATCGCGCGCCCATGCGGCGTCGCACCGATGCTTTCCAACTGCACGAGATTGGGCCGCGCCTCCGCCCATCCCCGCAAGAGCTTCGTCATCTCGTCGTAGCGGAGGATGTGATCGAAGGGGAGGGGAGCAATCGGCTGCGCGAAAGCGGAAGCCGTGATGAAGCTGCAGACGGCAAGAACGCGAAGGCCCCCACGACCTACGACCCACGACCGACGACCTTTTTTCATCGGCTCCGTCCCTTCGCCAACTTCTCGAGGATCGGGCGGACGCGTTTGAACTCCACGCGAAGATTGTCAGCGGAAAACGCGGTGAAGCCGAACACCAGTCCGGGACGCGTCGGCTCGATGGCGTAGTGCGACAGCGACGGGACATCGAAGCCTTCTCGCTGCAAGCGGCTTGACCATGCCGCGTCGTCGCTGCCGTCCGGCAGAAATCCGACGACATTCATCCCACCATCCGAGTGCTCGAACGTCAGCGGCAGATCGCTGCGTGCGAAGAGGTCGAGGAAGAGTGCGTGCCTCGCCGCGTACTCTCGGCGGCAACGGCGGATGTGCGAGTAGAACGCGCCGCTTTCGAGGAACAGAGCGAGAGTGGCTTGATCGACGAGCGGCAGATGATCGTCGCTCAGGTGTTTGAGCTCGATAAATCGATCGAGCAGCTCGTCGGGGACGACCACGTATCCGAGTCGCAATGACGGAAAGAGGACTTTGCTGAAGGTGCCGGTGTAGATGAGACGTCCGCTTCCGTCGAGGCTCTGCAGACTCGGCAGCGGCGCCGCTCCGTATCGCAGCTCCGAGTCGTAGTCATCCTCGATGATCCACGAACGATTCCGCGCCGCGTAGTCGATGAGCGCCAGACGGCGTTGCAACGAAAGCGAGACGCCGGTCGGGAACTGTCGCGATGGCGTGGTGTAGATGAGCGACATCCTGCCGCTGTCGGGCTCGGGGAGACGCAGGCCCTGCTCATCGATGCGACCGGCCACGATGCGCGCGCCGGCGTTGCTGCATGCGAGTCGCGCCTCGACATATCCCGGATCTTCGACGTAGACCTGCTCGCGCGGTTTCAGCAGCAACATCGCCAACAGGAAGAGCGCTTGTTGGGAGCCGGAGGTGATGACCACCTGGTGCGAGTCGCAGCGCACTCCGCGATGGTCACGCAGATACGTCGCGACATTCTCGCGCAGCGCGGGCAGACCGGCGATGCACGAAGCCTGATAATGAAGGATGTTGCGACCTTCGCGTCGCAACGCGCGTCCGCGCATACGGTTCCAGGCGAGCAGCGGAAAGAGTCCCACATCGGGTTGACATGGCCGGAACGGTCTCGGCGAGCTGAGATGAGATTGGGGCGCCAGAGCCGGGGTTCGGGTTGTAGCTTTCTTCGGCTTCGAGTCACGCGGAATCGTGATCGATGGGCTGACGAAGATCCCGGTGCGCGACGCCGATTGCAGATAGCCTTCGCTGATCAGCCGCTCGTAGGCGTACACCGCGGTGTTGCGCGAGACTTTGAGCTCGGTCGCCAGATCGCGTGTGGAGGGGAGGGGATCGCCCGGACTGAGATCGCCGCTGCGGATGCGCTCGCGAATCTGTCGAGCGAGTTGATCCTGCAGCGTGGGACGTGCGGAGCGGTCGATCCATAAGGATAGAGTGCGCATAGTCGTTCGCCTCCGCGATCAATCGACCCGATCGACGTTGGCTCGCCTGACGGCTTCGCCAAGCTGTCGTTGCGAGGAGTCGGTCGAGGCCGCGAGTCGATCGGCCACGGCCATCGCATCCTTGCGCGGCTCATCCTGCCCCAGCTTGAACTTCGCTTCGAGGCGCTCGATCTGGAGCTCGAAACCGGCGATGTTCGGCAATCGCCGCGTGATCTCCGAGTGGGGAACTTCGTCCAGCCGCCAACCTCCCGGGATCGGCTTTTCCATGCGGTCGTTGAGCACCTTCAAGGTTGCTTCGAGCTCGGCGTCGTTCTGCGGACGGATGCGGCCGTAACAATGCACCGCTGAGTAATAGTAGGTGCCGGGCATATCGCGATTCGGATACCAGGAAGGAGTGACGTAACAGTATGGACCGTGGAACACCGCGAGCGTCGGCACCGTCGTGAAGAAGAGTGTCTCCGCGTGATCATTCGCACGCGCGAGGTGGCCGAGGAGCGTTCCGTGGCGACCGCGCTTCCGATCGAGCAGCAAGGGCAGGTTGGTGACGAGTGGTCCTTCATCACCGTTGTTGACCAGCAGCGCCCACGGGTACTCCTCAATTAATTGATACGCGTCTTCGAGTGACTGTGGTCGCCAGCAGGGCCGCACGAACATGGCGCTCTATTGTGCGAGCGTTGCTGGTCACCGTAAAGGCCCAGAAATAGACAGATTCATGGGTCCAGGCTGGCACCATCAATGACTCAAAATCTGGCTCTTGATGGATACCAATGGCGGTGGGACGATGACACCGAGGCAGGAAGGAGCTTGAGCATGCGATTCTCCATCACGATCACACTGATGTGCCTCGTCTCCGCCGTCGTCGCGGGGCAAGAGAAGAAAGAGGCCGTTCCATACGCGGAGTCGTGCCGGCCGGATCTTGCCGCACCGCGTGTCATGCTCTCAGGAAAAGTCAGCGATCCGAGCGGAGCTCCACTCGTCGGCGCCACCGTGGCGCTGCGCTGCGGGAACTTCCGCCAGGACGCGCGCACGACCGGCGATGGGACCTATCGCGTGACTGCGCCTGCGGGTCCTTATCTGATCGAGGTCAACGCGCCGGGATTCGACATGACGATGGAGACGGTGCAGTTGACGCGGCCCGACCAGCGCGACTTCACATTGCAGACAGGAACCTACAGCAGCATCATCACCGTCACGGAACCCGGCGGCTTTTTCGCCGGCTCTTCTACGACGGCGACGAAGACCGATGCGCCGCTGATCGAGATCCCGCAATCGGTCTCCGTCATCACGCAGGACCAGATGACTTCGCGCAATGTGCAGACGGTCAACGAAGCGATCCGATACACGGGCAGCGTCGACGTCGACACCTATGGCACCGAGACGCGCTACGACTGGATCAACATCCGCGGGTTCGATCAATCGACGTATGGCCTGTACCGCGACAACTCCCGCTGGCAGAGCGGACAGGTCTCCGGACAGATCGATCCGTACATGATCCAGGAGGTCGATGTCGTCAAAGGACCGAGCTCGGTCCTGTACGGTCAGAACCAGCCCGGCGGCCTCGTCAATCTGGTCACGAAGCGGCCGCCATCGCGACCGCTTCATGAATTCGCGATCAACTACGGCTCGTTCGACCGCCGTCAGACGGAGGCCGACTTCGGTGGACCGTTGGATCCGGACGGGACGTTGCGATATCGAGTCACCGGTCTTTGGCGCAGGAGCGACACGCAAGTCGATCACGTCCCCGACAACCGGTGGTTCCTCGCGCCGGCGCTCACGTGGATCCCGTCATCGCAGACGACGTGGACCGTTCTCGCCGATTATCAAAGAGATGACACGGGCTGGAGCCAGTTCCTTCCTTCACAAGGCACATTCGCGCCCAATCCGAACGGAAAGATTGCGCGTGACACATTCGTGGGCGAGCCGGGTTACGACTTCTTCCATCGCAACCAGTGGTCTGGCGGAAGTCTCTTCGAGCATCGGTTGAGTGAGACCTGGACCGTGCGCAATACGCTGCGCTACTCGAGCATCAAGTACGACGGCAACACCGTCTTTGGCGGCGGGCTGCAAAATGACCTGCGCACGCTCAATCGCTTTGCATTCGGCAACTCACTCGACCTTCGCCTGTTCACGATGGACACGAACGCGTCGATGCACGCGAAGATGGGCATCGTCGATCACTCGGTGTTGTTCGGTGCCGACTACTCGAAATCGCGCTCGCTCATCATCAGCGGATTCGCCTTCGCGTCGACGATCGATATCTTTCATCCGGTTTACGGCGCCGCGGTCCCCGATCTCTTCACGTACTACAACACGAGACAGCCGGCCTCGCTCCTGGGCCTCTACATCCAGGACCATATGAAGATCGGCACGCGATGGGTGGCCACGCTCGCCGCGCGTCACGATTCGACCGACATGACGACCGATGACCGCATCTCGAAAAAAAGCATCAAGCAGTCGCCGAGCAAGTTCACCGATCGCATCGGTCTCACATATTTGAGCGAGATCGGTCTTGCGCCCTACGTCAGCTACTCCACATCATTCCTGCCGGTCGCCGGAGTGAACTTCTTCGGTCAACCATTCGAGCCGACCGAGGGGAAGCAGATCGAGGGGGGACTGAAGTTCCAGCCGAAGGCATCGAACAGTTTTCTGACTGCTGATGTCTTTCAGATCGAGCAGACGAATGTCAGCGTGCCCGACCCGGCGAATCCGCTCAATACGCTGCAGCAGGGCGAGATCCGTTCGCGCGGCTACGAGGTCGAAGCGGTCGGCAATGTTGTCTCGACGCTCAACTTCACCGCGTCGTACTCGCACCTCGACCAGGAAATCACCCGCACCACGGATCCTGCGACCCTCGGAAAACGCCCTCCGCTCGCGCCGGACAATCTCTTCTCACTTGCCGCGGAATATACCGTGGGGGCTGGACCGCTCATGGGCCTCGGCTTTTCCGCGGGCATGCGCTCCGTCGGGGCGCGAGCGGGTGATCTCGCGAACACGATCGAAGTGCCGTCGTACACGTTGTTCGATGGTTCAGTGCGGTATCTCTGGCGCGACATGGAGTTCCTGCTCAGCGGCACGAACCTGACCGACAAGACGTACGTCGCGGTGTGCACATCGCCCTCATACTGTAACTATGGAGTGGCGCGAAAGTTCATCGCCACCGCGCGGTATCACTTCTGAACTGCGTGACGAGCTCGATCCGGATATCCGGCGGTTCGTAACGGAGATGACCGCGGCGTGGGCGCGGCATGGCGATCTCGCCGCCGTGTCCCCTGCCGTGGCGCGGCGCATCGCCGAAGAGGTGAGAGCACCGTGGGCGCGCGGCGGTCCGCAGATGGCGAGGATCGAGCAGCGTGTGCGCACACCGCACGGAGACGTCCGCGTCCGCTTCTACGATCCGCGACCCGATACGCCGAAGCCGGCCTTCATCTACTTACATGGTGGTGGTTGGACTCTTTTCAGTCTCGACACGCATGACCGTGTGATGCGCGAGTACGCGGCACGCGCCGGTGTGATGGTTGCCGGCGTCGACTATGCGCTGTCACCCGAGGCGAAGTATCCCGTCGCGCTCGAGCAGGTCGTGGCGGTGGCGCGCTTCCTCGGCGAACAAAACGCGCGCATCGCGATCGGCGGCGATTCGGCGGGAGCGAACCTCGCACTGTCGGCCTGCATTCGGCTTCGCGACGAGGGGCAAGCCCGACTGATCCGCGCGATGGTTCTCAACTACGGAGTCTTCGAGCGGCAGTCGTCCGCGGAAGAACGCGATCGCTTCGGCGGACCGGGAAGCATGCTCACCAGCGAAGAGATGGAGAGCTTCTGGCGCAACTACCTGCGCGATGATCGCGAGGCCGACGATCCGCTCGTGTGTCCGCTCCGGGCCGACCTGCACGACCTGCCTCCCGCGCTTCTCGTGGTCCCGGAGTTTGACCTGTTGACGAAGCAGAGCTTCCGTCTGGCGGATCGCCTCGAAGCGGCCGGTGTCGCGGTGGAGCTCGAGATGTACCGCGGGGCGGTCCACTCATTTCTCGAAGCAGTCTCGATCGCGCCTCTCGCTGAACGTGCGTTCGATGACACAGCGAGCTGGCTTCGTGAATGCCTCTCACTTTCCGAAGCTCTCTGAGTATCAATATGAATGAAGCAGACAAGTGTCTAATTCGCGTCTGCTTCTGAATCTCCCGAGAGTTGCCCGCAGATGTCTCGAGACGAACGCGGAATCGCGCTCAGCGAGATCGATCGGGTCGCATTGATGGTGATTCCCTACTCGCTCGCCACCACGGGAGCCCTGGCCGGCCGGATTCTCAAAACCTGGTTGAGAATGACCGCGATCACCGTCGCCAGCGTGAGCGATGAACTGAACAGCGGCCGAAGCCATCCGGTGATTCCGGCATAGAGGCCGGGAAGAATGTCGAGGCTCAACCCGAAGACGAAGGCCACGCCGACCACGAAGATCTTCTGCGCGTCCACCTTCGACGCGAGGATGATCTGGATCCCGGAAAGGATCATGAAGCTCGTGACGAAGATGAGAATCGCTCCCATGACCGGAACGGGCATGACCGAGAGTAGGCCGCTGATCTTCGGCGAGAAGCCGAGGAGCATGAAGAGTGCGCCGGCGGCGTAGCCGATGTAGCGGCTCGTCGCGCCCGACGCGCTGCTCAGCGCGACGTTGCTCGCAGACGTGTCCGATGCCATGCCCCCGAGGACGCCGGATACGGTGACCGCCACCGAGTCGGCGAGTAGACCGCCGCTGATGCGGTCGAGATCGGGCTCCTTCCAGTCCGCATCATTCACTTTTTCGCACATCGTGAGATTGCCCATCGACTTGAGCGCACCGGTGATCGAGACGATGAGGAACGCCGGGAGCAACGCCCAACTGAACGTGACCTCGGTCATCCCGTCGATCCGCGGGATGGCCAGCCATGGCGAGCGGCTCAATTGCTCGAGCTGTTCGTGGCCGAAGACTCCCGTGGCGAGCGACAGGCCGTAGCCCACCACCATTCCGATGAGCACTCCATATAGCCGCAGCTTCCCTCGGCTCCAGACATTGATGGCGATCATGGCCAGCAGTGTCGTTGCGGCAAGCGCCGGACTCACGTTCGAGATCGGCTCATCGGGATAGCTGATGCCGAGGAACTTCGATACGCCGAGCGGAACGAGTGAGACGGCGACCATCAAGACAACGAGTCCGGTGATCTCGGGCGGGAAGAGGAATCCCAGGCGGCGGATGGCGCGCGCGAACAAGGCTTCGAACAGTCCCGCGGCGATCGTCATCCCGCGCATGAGGGGAAGTCCGCCGAGCCATGCGGCGCTCATCGACGCTCCGAAGAAGTTCGGCCCGCACAGGTTCGGGCAGAGAAAACCCGACCCGAAGCCGCGCACGTGCACGGACTGAACGATCGTCCCGATGCCGCAGGCGATCATTGTGAAGGCAACCACTCCGCGGATCTGCTCGAACGTGCCACCGAGCTCACCGATCAGCACCACCGGAAGAACAAGAGTGCTGGACATCAGAAAGATGTGTTGTACGGCGAGAAGTGCGAGCACGGAGTTGGGTGGCCTCTCGTCGACCCAGTAGATCAGTCCCTCCGGCCGCCTCATGTCCTCAGAGCCTCATCCAGACGGGCGTCGCCACGAAGAAATCGGAGCCGACGAGAAGCGTCTCGCCGCCGGCGTTGACCTTGCGCACGTACATCAGCTTGCGCGAGAGCAGGGTCTCACCCTGCCGCGGCCAGAGAAACTGGATCCATGCGGTGTCGGTGGTCCTGAGCTGTGCCAGCAACTCCCTGACGACCGGACGGCCGATCGCGTCGCGGAAGTTCGACATGTCGCGTCCGGAGATCGTCGGATAGGCCGGGTCGATGAGAAAGCGCCCGCGAGCGTCGAGCACGAAGATGTAACTGCCGAGGAACTGAAATCGGGAGCTCGGTTCCTTGAGCTCCTGAAAGGCGGCGACGCGCCCGCGCTCCTCGAGCAGCCGAGCGGCCGCGTCGACCGCGTCGTGAACGAAGACCTTCTCGACCTTGAGCGAGCTGGAGCCGCTTCCGACAAGGAACACTTTCCCACCCGGCGCCACAGCCTTGCGCACGTAAGAGCTCTTCCAGGTCGGGACGAACTCGACGCGCTCCTCCCATAGATAGAAGATCCAGTCCGCGGCGTCGCGCTCCGGCCGCTTCCCGATCGCGGTGACCATCTCCACCACCGGTTTGCCGAGCGCATCGCGAAGCGAGAGAAGGTTGCGCCCCACGAGCTCGCGGTTCAGGCCGTGCCACACGCAGGTGCCCTCCGCGTCGTAGACGAAGAGATACGTCGGGGAGGTACGCCAGCGGGAGCGCGGTTGATCGAATTCCGCGAACGCGGCCGTGCCGCGCTGCTCGACGAGAGTGGCCGCGGCCTCGACGAAGTTGACCAGCCGCCGCGTGTCCTCGTAGAGATAGAGGTCGGTCTTCTTCGTCTCGGTTGGGCGGGACGGGTTGCACGCCGCGCCGAGAAACGTCGCGATGAGTGCAGCGGCGAGTCGAGGACCATCGGACAGCCGCATCAAGGTTGTCCTGCCGCGACCTACCGTCCCCTGTTACCTTCGAGCATCGCGGCCCACCGTTTCAACTGCGCGTCCGGCATCAGCGGAAAACCCGTGAAGTCGTGCCACAACTCGATCGACCCTGCGCCGAGCGATACCCCATACTTGATCGTTCCTTCGAAATCCTTGGGTGTTGCCGCGCCGGTCTGGAACTCGATCGGTCCCCCGAGCCTCTTCATCGCGTCATAGATCGGAAGGACGGGCTTTGCTGGTTTGGTGTCGAGATCGTGATTGTCGAAGATGCATCGCTTGCCAATCGATTGGCGGCAGGCACGCATGAACTGTTGGCTCTCCTTCAAGTGTGTGGCGTCCTGGACGGCGCCATTCTACCTACATGACCAGATCGGGATCTTCCCACTTCGTGCGGAAGTCGTCCTCGTTGCGGATCAGCGTCCAGCCGTTCGTTGGATACGCCGACCAGCGGATGTGCATCTGGTTGTGGACTCTCTTTCGCGAGACGCGCGATCACTGCGGGCGGGACGCCCGGCTCTCGTCGGCCCGTCCTCATCCTTTATTTACATGGCGGTGGCTGGACTCTTTTCAGTCTCGACACGCATGACCGTGTGATGCGCAAGTACGCGGCACGGGCCGGTGTGATGGTCGCCGGCGTCGACTACGCGCTGTGACCCGAGGCGAAGTACCCCGTCGCGCTCGAGCAGGTCGTGGCGGTGGCGCGATTCCTCGGCGAGCAAAATGTGCGCATCGCGATCGGTGGCGATTCGGCGGGAGCGAACCTCGCCCTCTCGGCGTGTCTTCGCCTTCGCGATGACGGGCAACCTCGACTCATCCGCGCGATGGTTCTCAACTACGGAGTCTTCGAGCGGTGGTCGTCCGCCGAAGCACACGATCGCTTCGGAGGACCGGGAAACATGCTCACCAGCGAAGATGAACGCTGGTAATGTCCAATCTCAGTGCGACTCAAGCGAATCATCGTTGGCCTTCTTCTGACGTCTTCCGTCGCGTGCGGTCAGCAGTTGGGAACGAGTTGGCACATCCTTCCGAATCCGCGGACTGATCTCTACCCTCGATACGTCGCCGATCCGCGCCGGTCGCGAAATATCGTCACAATGCTCCAGGCATTCGATTCGGGCGTGCCACTCACAGGCAACAGGCGGTGGGGCCTTTCCATCGGCGGGCAGTACTCTCTGCTGCGAATCTATCGCGGCGAGAAGCCCGAAAGCGGATGGCAGTTCGATGTCGAGGCGCGCTTCTACGCGCAATACGACATCGAGAACAGTCTCGATGAGCTTGGGCACGATGGAAGAATCGGAGGAATCGTTTCGAAGAAGCTCGGTGATCGCGTGGCCGCTCGCCTCGCGTTCATCCATACGTCAAACCACATCGGCGACGAGTATCTCCTCCGTAATCACTCGACGTTGCGTCCCACTTCGCGCAAGGAAGAGATCGCGACGGGTCTGAGCTGGCAGGTGAGCCCTCGCTGGCGCACCTATGGCGAGATCGGCTATGGCCTCAACCTCGGTCAGCTCAACAGACCCTGGAGGGTGCAAACGGGATTGGAGTACGAGAGCGTTCCATTCGGACGGCGAGCGCGATGGTACGCCGCGACCGATGCGACCAACTGGCAGGAGAACGATTGGCGGCCCTCCGTCAATCTGCAGACCGGCATCGTCTTCCCGTTCCCCGAAAGGGGAAGAACGTATCGCTTCGGTGTGGAGGTCTATCGGGGTCGCGCTCAGGTGGATTCGTTCGAGAACCACCGCGAAGCGTACATCGTCGTCGGGACGTGGCTCGACCTGTGAGCGCTGGACAGAGACGCCTTTTTTGGAAGACTAGGCGTACTCCCGTAAGAAACGACGCACCCGCTCATTGTGATGCCAAGGAATGCACGGGTCTCTCTGCTGGCGATGTCCGCCATCGCGCGTTGAAGCACTAAGCAACTTCGGCATCGGGGAGGTTTGGGCATGCTTGCGGCCTTGAAGCGAGCGATCAAGGAACTGTTCGCTCCGATGATCGGGGCGCCGGATTCGTCGACGATCGACGCCGTGCTCGAACCTCGCCCGGAGATCAGGACGATGAGCGAACAGGAGTTGCGCGATGCGGCGGTAGCGTTGCGCGACCGGGCCCGCGCCGGCGCCGCGGTCGAGGACCTCGTCGTCGACACGTTCGGCATCGCACGCGAAGGCTCGCGGCGGCTCCTCCGGCTCGACCCTTTCGACGTGCAGATGGCCGGCGCCGTGCGCCTCTACGAAGGTCACATCATCGAAATGGCCACCGGCGAAGGGAAGACGCTCGTGGCCACCTTTCCGGTCATCGCGAACGCGCTCGCCGGCGAGGGTGTGCACGTCCTCACCGTCAATGATTACCTCGCCGGCCGAGATGCAGCCTGGATGCGTCCTCTCTACGAGCTGTTCGGTCTCACGGTCGCATCGATCCATCAGCGGCACGTCAAGGACGAGCGCCGCCGCGCTTATGCGGCCGACGTCACGTACGTCACGGCGAATGAGGCCGGCTTCGACTATCTCCGCGATCATCTCGTCTTCTCGCCCAGTGATCTCGTGCAGCGGAAGTTTCACTTCGCAGTCATCGACGAGGTCGATTCGATTCTCATCGATGAGGCGCGGATCCCGCTCGTGATCGCCGGCGGCGTCCGAAGCAGTGGCGCGCAGGCACAGCGGGCGGCGGGCATCGTGCGCCAGCTCGTTCGCGATCGCGACTACGCCTTCGACGAGAACCGCCGCAACGTCGCGCTCACCGATGCCGGCGTGGCACGCGCGGAGGCGATGCTCGGCATCTCGAATCTCTACGATTCTTCGGCCGACGAGCTCCACTCTTTGATCAACGTCGCGCTCTTTGCCGAGGCGCTGCTGCATCGCGACGCCGACTACATCGTCAAGGATGGCAAGATCCAGCTCGTCGACGAGTTCAAGGGCCGAATCGCCGATCGCCGCCGCTGGCCGGACGGGATTCACACAGCGCTCGAAGCGAAAGAGAATCTGGCGCTGACCAATGAGGGCAAGATCCTCGGATCGCTCACCATTCGCGCGCTGATGGCGCTCTATCCGCGCATCTGCGGGATGACCGGCACGGCGGCCACCGCCGCGCAGGAACTATCGGCGACCTATGGCAAGCGCGTTGCCGTGATCGAGCCGAATCGGCCGTCAATTCGCATCGATCATCCCGACGCCGTTTTCCCTGATCAGGAGAAGAAATGGCGCGCGGTGACCAGCAAGATCGCCGAGCTGCATGCCGTCGGGCGGCCCGTGCTCGTCGGGACGCGAACGGTGGAAGAGTCAGAGCAACTCGCGGCGCGGCTCCACGCGGAGAACATCGAATGCAATGTACTCAATGCGCGCAATGACGAGGCCGAGGCGGCCATCATCGCCGAGGCCGGCGATATCGGCGCAGTGACGATCTCGACGAACATGGCCGGACGCGGCACCGACATCCGCCTCGGCGGCACCAGCGAGGCGCGTGCGGATGAGGTCCGAGCGCTCGGCGGCCTGTTCGTCATCGGTACGAATCGACACGAGAGCCGGCGCATCGACTGGCAGCTTCGCGGACGCGCCGGCCGGCAGGGCGATCCCGGTGAGACGCAGTTCTTCGTCTCTCTCGAGGACGATCTCGTCGTCCGCTACGGGCTGTCTGAGCTGATCCGGGCCAACGATGCTCAGGCCGAGGAGATCGAGCGCGCTCAACGCATCATCGAGGGACAGAACTTCGACATCCGCAGCAACTTGCTCAGGTATGACCTGCTGCTCGACCGCCAGCGGGGCATCGTCTATGCGAAGCGAGAGGAGATTCTCTTCGACGAGCAGGAGGGAATTCTAGCGACGGCCGATGAGACACGCGATCGGTGGGAGGAGCTTGCCGCGCGCTACGGCTTGCCTCTGCTTCGCGACGTCGAGCGGACGCTCACGCTCGCACTCCTCGACCTGCTCTGGTCCGAGCATCTGTTCGAGGTCGCGGAGGTGCGCGAGGGCATTCATCTCCGTTCGATGGCCGGCAACGCCTATCAGGAGTTCAATCTCTTCATCTTCAATCGATTCGAGAATCTCTTCGAGACGCTCGACGCTCGTGTCATCCAGACATTCCTGACCGCGCACATCGACGAGAAGGGTATCGATCTGGAGGCTGCCGGACTCGCCGCGCCGGCGTCAACGTGGACGTATCTCGTCACCGACAATCCGTTCGGCACGTCGATGGAGCGTCTGTTGCGAGGCCTGCGCGATCGCGTCGTGGCCACGTATCGTGCGTTGACGCGCTAGTGGAGCGCCGCCGCGCGCGGCCCCTCATCCGGCCTTCGGCCACCTTCTCCCAGCAAGCGGGGAAAAGGCACGTCATGGAAGTTTCAACGTGTCCGCGGTTCCGTCGGGGTAAATCGCCACGGCCAGCACGCCGGCGTCATCGTAGAGAAGAGTGATTCGCGTGCCGTCGGGCTGGATCATGATGTCCTGATGCTTCCCCTCGGAAGTCGTGCCGCTGCTGAGAACACGAGCTTCGATGTGCGGTGGCGCCACCTTGCCGGAGGAGTCGGGACAAAAGGGACCCGCCGACGTGATCCGCTCGGACAAACGCGTGATCGCGTTCTTGTCATTGGGCGCGGGACAGGTTTGCTGGAGCGTCACCGTGGTCTTGTAGTAGTAGCGGATGCATTCCTTCCCTTGCGGGTCTTCGCGCTTGGCGATTCGCGTCTCGCTGACGAAGTTCCACTTGCATTCGTTGGGCAGAGGCCCGTCTGCGGTGGCGCGGCTCTTTGCCTCGGGCGCCGCGAAGATGAGATCCTTCGGGACGAAATCGACCCCGGCGATCTTCACGCCGGCGACGACCGGCACGGACAACGCGAGAAGAAGCGCCAGCAACTGCGTAGGGGACGGCGACTCGCGGCTCACCGGCTCAGTTTATCTGGTGTAGCGGCGCGCTTCAGCGCACCGCTACACGCGGGAAGAAGGCACTTGAAGATGGCTTTGCGAAACGCGTCCTGACCACCGGGAGCGTACTGCGTGCACGTGCGGACCGCGCGCGCGGACGTGAGATCGCTGGCGAGCCACAACTGAAACGCTTCCTTGTCGAGCGACGGATTCTGATTCGGTCCGTGACCGGCGCAGCCGCCGCCGCGATTGTAGGGATCGTCTTGCGGCGCCGCACACGGCACCATCTCGTAATGGACGGTCTCGCATCCGAACGCCTCCGGGTGCGAGGCATAAAAGACAGCGTTGCTGTCCCATGGGTGGAAGCCGTCCTCCTTGAAGGTGTTCTTCCAGAAACCGATCCAGGGCATGGTGCCCTCATACAGGAACCGCTCGAGCGGCGTGCCGGTCGCTAGCTTCTTCACGTCTTCGGCCGGCACGAGGACCTGCCTGGTGAGATCGAACTGAAGAAATGTCATCGGGATCTTCGTCTCGTCGAGCAACACGCGTACGGCGCGATCGTCCATCACAAGGTTGAAGTCGGTGAGCGCAGGGATGGGACCGAGGGAGAATGTCTCGTTCTTTTGGCGTCCCATCACGGCGATGACCTCGGTGATCTTTGCCGCCAGGGCGGGCTCATTCAGAGCGAGGCAGCCGACGTCGGTCAACGGACCGATCGCCACGATCGTCGCTGGTGCGGCCTTCAGCACATCCGCGAGCACGGCCACGCCCTCGCTCCAGCAGTCGCGCGTCAGGGTTTTTCCGTTGAGTGCGGCCTGCGGCTGGTCGAGCTTGACCGACGCACCCATTGCGATCCGCACCCGCGGCGTTGCGGTCAGCGGGATGAGCTCGCGAGCGACGATCGTCTCCGGCGCGACGTTCGAGTTGCCGAACACGGTGATGACCGCGCGGGGATCGAGCATCGGATCGGCGAGCGCCATCGCCACCGCCCAACCGTCGTCCGCGTCGTCCCACTGCCGCCATCCGCCTTGCAGGCCAGTGGCGAGATCCGTCGAGATCACGACGCGCTTTTTCTTCGTGGCGGCGTGGAGTGAGACGGTTGCAGCGAGGGCGAGGAGAAGGGCGATGATGGTTCTCCGCATCATTTCCTCCCAATCCCCAAGCATAACCATCCGGCCGTACTTGACGTCCACTCTCCGCGGGCATATTATGAGCACGCTCATATTAAGCCATGCGCGTTACGACCGAAACCAAAGAAGCAACCCGGCAGGCCATCCTCGACGCCACGCGCGCGTTGCTGCGCGAGCGGGGATGGGAAAACGTCAGCACGCGCGACATCGCCTCGGCAGCAGGCATTGCCAACGGGACATTGTTCAACTACTTCCCGACCAAGGAGGCGATCGTCGGCGCTCTCGTCGCCGATGTGCTGGAGAAGGCAAACGGATCGCTCAGGGATGGGACGACTGAAGAGCAGCTCTTCGCGCTGATCGCGGCCGGCCTGCGCGGACTGCGAGCGTTTCGTCCATTCCTCCCGTACGTGATCGACTCCCTCCTGGCACCCTCGGAGCGAACGATGCGCGACCATGAGACCGATCGCATTCGCGACGAACATCTCGCCGAAGTGGAGCGGATCGTCGGGCAACGCCTCTCGCCAATGCTGCGTCATCTCTACTGGAGCCTCTACTCGGGCGTCGTCACGTTCTGGGTCGCCGATCAATCGACGCGACAGGAAGAGACGCTCGCATTTCTCGATCAAAGCACGGCCCTGTTCGTCGCGTCGTTGAGAACGAAACTCGGAAAGGAGAGCCGCAAATGAATGCCGACTTGCAACAGCTCATCGCCGCATTACCCTATGACGACTCGGCCGATGACGACGCCGCGGCGCTGGCACTCGTGAGCCAGCGTGCGATTCCGACCGGGCGGCTGGCACGCTTATGGACGCTGGGCACGATTCAGGCCCAGATCGCCGCGGCCTATGCCGCTCTGTGGGTCCGCTCGCTCTTTGACCGTTCCGATCGTCACGCGGAGCGACTCGTGGAAACGCACATGGCCGCCGCGATGCGAATCCTCGGAGGAATGGTCTACCTCCGCGGTGCGGTCATGAAGGTCGGTCAGGCGCTGGCCACGTATCCGAACCTGGTGCCCGACGAGATTGCCGCCACGCTGGCGCGACTGCACTTCGACGCGCCGCCGATGCACTTCGCGCTCGTGCGCGAGCAACTCTGCAACGAGCTCGATCGCGAGCTCGGCGAAGTGTTCGAGGAATTCGATCAGCGCGCGTTCGCCGCCGCATCGCTCGGTCAGGTCCATCGCGGCCGGCTGCGCAGCGGCGAGCGGGTCGCGGTCAAGATCCAGTATCCCGGAATCGCGCAAACGATCCGCTCTGATCTGCAGAATCTGATCGCCGTGCTCGCGCCGCTTCGGTTTACCCGCGAATGGGAGAATGTGAGCGCACAACTCGACGAGATCCGCGATGTCCTCGGCGCGGAAGTCGACTATCAGGCGGAGGCGGCGTCGCTCGAGCACGCCCGTTCTCTGTTTACTGACGATGACGGCATCGTCATTCCGCACGTTTACAGAGATCTCTCGACCTCCCGAGTGCTGACGATGGAACACATCGAGGGCCGTCACCTCGACGCCTGGCTGGCCACCAACCCGTCGCAGGCGCAGCGCGACGCATTCGGAACGAAGATGTATGTCATTGCCTTGCGCATGTACTACAGCGGTCGTTGCGCCTACGCCGATCCGCATCCCGGCAACTATCTTTTCCTCGACGACGGTCGCCTGGCTCTGCTCGATTTTGGATGCGTGCCGCGATACGACGAGGCCGAGTGGGAGTTGTTGAGCGAGATGGATGCGGCCTTCTACCGCGACCACGACGCCTTGCGCGCAGCGCTCACGCGTTTCTGCGACCTGAGCGCGGACGAGCTGAACGACGAGTCGCGCATGTCTGTACTCGAAGAATCCTTTCGATGGATGATCGAGCCGCTGCTCCACCGTCCCTTCGATTTTGGCGATCCCGCTCACCTGCGTGCGGAGGTTGACATCGTGGCTCGCGCGGTCGCCGGGCGTTACACGCGATCGCATCCGATGCAGTTCTATATCTCGCGGACGGTTCTTGGCCTTCGCGCGTTGCTTCACAGGATGAAAGCGCGCGTCGACGTGCGCGGCGTGCACGCGCGCGAGCTTCCTGCAGCCGGCTGGAGTTGGGTCGATCAACTGCTTCGCGAAGGCGCGGAGCTATGAGGTTCGCCATGAATACTCGCTTGCAGGTCCTCTCCATGATCGCGATCGCCGTCAGCGCCATTGGCGCGTCGAAACATCGCGCTGTTTCGCCGCGGCCTCCGG
>DASXRT010000129.1:0-4841 GCA_036506455.1 Thermoanaerobaculia bacterium | reverse complement strand
AGCCCGAGTCCGCCGCCGAAGAGCGGCTCGTCGTCGGCGATGTCTTCCGGGGTCATGTCTTCGAACTTCAGCCGCTCGATGAGGAGCTCTTTCAGCTTTCGTCTCAGGTCATTGGTCATAGGCTGAACTATTGTCACACGGATGCCGCTGCCGGAAGCGCTTCCCAACTGATCGGCGGCGCGATCACCCCGCGGTGCTTCTGAATGGCGACGAGCGCAAAGAACAGCTCGAGCTTCAGCCGGTTCCGCTTCTTGGCAAAGACGTTTCCGGCGAGCACGCCGACGATCACCGGCAACAGACCAAAGCGCTCGCTGGGCTGGAGAAAGACTTCCAGGAACTCGCGCCGATAGAAGTTGGAGATGAATCGGAAGTACTTCGACAGCGCACCGGTCACGTCGCGTTCGTATCGCTTGAGCCGGCGCATGCTTCCATCACGCAACCGCGACTCGACGGCGTTCGCAGCGACATCGGCGGATTTCATGGCGATGAATACTCCGGTAGAAAAGATCGGATCGATGAATCCCGCGGCGTCGCCGACCAGCGCATAGTTTCCGCCGACGATATGCTTCATGCGATACGAGAAGTCGCGACGGGCGTAGATCTGTGTCACGCGCTGCGCGTCGCGCATCCGCTCGGCGACCCAGGGCGTCGCGGCGATCGTCTGATTCAGGAGCTCTTCCGGCTCGAGTCCGCAGCGCAGGACGTGATCGCGATCGACGACGAGGCCGACGCTCATCAGCTCACGATTGACGGGAATCAGCCAGAACCACGCGTCCTGCAGGACGACGATGATGGTGTTGCCGGCGTCGCGCCCTTCGGCGCGCGGAACGCCGCGGTAGTGAGCGAAGAACGCGACCTTCTTCAGCGATGCGACGTCGGCCTTGTCCCCGACGCGGTTGCCGAGGACGGCGCCATGGCCGCTGGCGTCGATGACGAAGCGCGCTTCGTGGCGCTCGCCCGAGCCGGTCTGCACGATGGCGCGTGAAGTATCGGACAGATCGACAGCGCTGACGCTGGTCTCCTCACGAACATCGACGCCCGACGACGTCGCGTTGCGCAGCAGGAGGTCGTCGAACTCCGCGCGCTTCACCTGGAAGGAGCTGTGGTACTGCTCGGGCAGATTTCGATCGAACCGGAACGTGTAGCTGATCTTTCCGTCACCGGTGACGAAGTAGGCTCCGTACTTCGGAAAGAAGTCGCCGCGCTTCAACTGATTGGTGACACCGAGGCGATCGAAGAGGTCGTTGTTATAGGGAAGAAGCGACTCGCCGATCTGGAATCGTGGAAACCGTTCGCGTTCGAGCAGAAGCACGGAAAATCCGCGGCGGGCGAGAAGGGTGGCCGCCGTGGATCCGGCCGGGCCTCCGCCGATGACGATGACATCGCGCATGGATAGTGGAAGATTACTTGACGTTATCCGAAAACGCTCGCTATTCTCATAACCGGTTCATGCTCGAACAGTTCGACTCAGTGGCCAACAGGGCGCGGGCGGAAGCCGCGCTCATCGAGGGAAACTCGGGACGCGCGACCACGCGCGCCGAGTTGCTGGCGCGAGCGCACAGTCTATCGGCTGAGCTCGCGACCGCGGGACTCGGCGCCGGTGACCTGCTCGCTGTGCAACTGCCGAACTCCGTGGACTTTGTAGCCACGTGGCTCGCGGCACTGGAGCGACGACTGATCTTCGTCCCGATCGACCGCGATGCGCCGGAGACCGAAGTCGGATCGATCCTCACGCACTTCGGCGTCAAAGGGCTGCTCTATTGTCCGGACCGTTCATCGCCGGCGATCGCCATCACGACGCGGCTCGCCACACCGCGCCCACCGCTCCCACCCGATGCCCGCCTCGTGAAGCTCACCTCCGGTTCGACCGGGCAACCGAAGGGCATCGTGGCGAGTGAACAGAACCTGATCGCCGACTACAACAACATCTGCTCGACGATGCAGATCGCCCCACACGACCGAAACCTCGGAGCCATCCCGTTTTCCCATTCGTACGGCTTCTCGAATCTCGTTCTGCCTCTCATCCTTCAGGGCACAACGGTTGTCATCTCGAACGACTACCTGCCACAGTCGATCATCGATTTGTCGAATCACTACCGTTGCACAGTCGCGCCGCTGATCCCGATGGTGTTCGAGCATCTCGCTTCCGTGCCGCGCGGACACGGCGAATTCCACTCTGTTCGCACCTTCATCTCCGCCGGCGCGCCGCTGCCACCCGCTTCATCGCGACGTTTCCGCGAGCGATTCGGTATCGACATCCATTCGTTTTACGGATGCAGCGAGTGCGGCGGCATCACGTATGACCGCGAGGGCGCATCCGTCGAGCGCGGCAGCGTCGGCAGCGCGATGACCGGCGTCGAGCTCGAGCTTCATGGCGCCCGGCTGACCGTCCACAGTTCTTCCGTCGCCCTCGGATATCTGCTCGATGACCGGACATTTCAATCACTGGAGAGCTCCCGCTTCGTCACCGATGATCTCGTCGAGCGGCGTGAAAACGGCGAGATCGTGCTGACGGGTCGCGCCAGCGATCTGATCAACACCGCCGGAAAAAAGGTGAACCCGCGCGAAGTCGAACAGGTCATCCTGCAACTCGACGGTGTGCGCCAGGCGAAGGTCTACGGGGAGCCCGCCGGCGCGCGCGGTGAAGTCGTCGCCGCGGCCGTCGTCGCAAATCCTGATCTGACGCGAGAGCAGATTCGCGAGTTCTGCCGCGAACGGCTGTCGCTTCATAAAGTGCCGCGCATCATCAAGCTGATCGAGTCGATTCCCGTCGACGAGCGCGGCAAGGTCAAGCGCGCGGCCCTAGCGCTGCTGTAGCACACGCGCACGCGCGATCACCGAGGAGGACTGGCAGTCGATCGTGACCACGAAACGATCGAAGAACTGCGCGCCGAGAATACCGTCGATCGGGTGATCGAGAATCGCGGCAGCGGCGGAGAGATCGAAGGTATCGAACGCGTAGCCACTCGAGACCGCGTCATCGAGTCCAATTCTCAGAAGGCCGCGCACACGGTGCGCCGGCGAGCGATCTCCTCCGGGTCCTTGCACCGCGAGAGGCTCACCGGCGGAGAGATGCAGCTCGCGCAGAAGACGGGAGTCGATGATCATGCGCGTCGACCCGCTGTCGAGCACGAACCATAACGGTCGTGACCTGTTGATGGTGACCTGCACGAGCGGAACTCCCTGGCGTACCTGTGCGTGCATGACGATGACTCCTTCGCGGAGAAAGGGACGATCCGCCATCAGGAACGCGACCATGACGAACACACGCACAATGACAAGGTGGGTCGTGCGCGGGCGAGCGAGGCTACGCGGCCGTTCCAGTTTGCGAAACGGATGTGGCGTCGTGGATACGCCGGCTGCGGCGCTGCCACAGTTTCTTGAACTGCACGCGCAAGTTGTCCAGCTCCGCCCACATCCACAGTTTCATTCCTCGCGCAGCCATGTGGAATGGAGCGATATTGAGGTTGTAGTAGGCCTTTACACGACGCCCGTCGTTGCGCAGCCCTGTCTCTCCGACGGCGCGGCGCGCCATCGCGATCGATTTGAATCGCCGGTTGTAGAACGCCATCAAGTGATAGCTGATGAACGCCGGCTTCGGCCCCAGGACCGGCATCCAGAGAAACTTCTTCATGAGCCGGTATGCGGGCGTGACGACGAAGATGTAGTACTGCGCGGTATCCATGAGAAAGGAGGCGGAGAGCAGATCGGCCTCTCCCATGTAGTAATACTTGTCTTTGTAGACTGCGCGGAAGAATCGATGATACGAGCGCAGGAACGTCGCATTGTGATCATCGATGCGCATCGTGATGTCTTCACCGCCGGCATCGCGTTTGATGATCTCCACCGTCGCCTCGGCCGTAAACGCCGCGTGATCGAGTCCCGGCGAGTAATACGGATCGAGGAACGCCGCCGCATCGCCGAGGAGCGCCCAGCCGTTCCCCATGTATTGCCGCGTCACATAAGGCAGATGTGAATAGAAGCGGAGATCGTCGAAGCGCGGCTCGGCGCTCTCCAGCAACTCGGCGAGCGCGGGAATCGCTTTCAGAAAGGCGACGAAGTCCTCCTCGCGATTCTTGCTGTAGTGCAGCTCGATGATCCGCTTGTCGAAGACGACGCCGACGCTCGTCTCGCCGTTGCCGAGCGGAATGACCCAGATCCAGAAGCCATAGCCCATGTAGTGATTCGTGGCCAGGCGTCGCGAGCTGATGTTGCGCGTCGCTAAAGCACCTTGACGCGCAGCGACGTCGTCGATGTGGCGGACGTTCTTCCAGCGGCACCAGATCGATGCGATCGGATGCTCTTCGTTACGATCGATCAACTCCAGGCGGCGACCGAGGAAGTTGACGCGGCCCGTGGCGTCGAGGAGCCAGCGGCAGGTGACTTCGCGCGTCTCATCGCCGATTTCGATCGTCAGTTTGTTCGAGAGCTCGCCGACTTCGACCTCGCGCGCTTTGGCGGGCCGGAGCAGCTCCGCTCCTTCAGCAACTGCCGTCGCGAGGAGATATTCATCCAGAGTGTCACGGCGAAGCTGAAAAGCGGGAACTGCGCTGCGCAGATATCCGCCGCTCTCGCTCGCGTTCGCATGCCCGGTGACTCTCTCGTTCGAGAACCAGTAGCGCAATCCTTCTTTCGGGAGATGCTCGGCCTCTAGGTGATGCCACATTCCCAGCCGGCGCGTGAGGAACATCGCCGACATCTCCGTCGTGGCCTCGCCGACCTTGGCGTCGAATGCAGTCGCCTTCTCGACGATGAGCACGCGCAGTTGCGGCGCTTCACGTCGCAGCAGGATCGCCGCAGACGCGCCGCTGAACGCGCCGCCGAGGATGATGACGTCGTAA
>DASXRT010000128.1:0-20206 GCA_036506455.1 Thermoanaerobaculia bacterium | reverse complement strand
TCGCCGGTGATGCCGCCGGCGTGCTCGTAGATCAGCTCCTTCAAGTTGATCCCCATCGGGAACTCGTACACGCCCGGCTTCTTCACACAACCGGAGAGGCAATAGAGCTTCGGACCGGTATTGCGCGGAGTGCCAAACCCTTTGAACCACTCCGCTCCCTTATCGATGATGAGCGGGACGCACGCCAGCGTCTCCACGTTTTGCACGACGGTCGGCCCGCCGAATGCGCCGATCACCGCGGGGAACGGCGGCTTCACGCGCGGCTGGCCACGATGCCCTTCGATCGATTCGATCAACCCTGTCTCTTCGCCGCAGATGTACGCGCCGGCACCGCGGGCGACGGTGATGTCGAAATCGAAGTTCGTCCCGAAGATCCCTTTGCCGAGAAAACCTCTGGACCGCGCTTCATCGAGAGCTTTGTCGAGGACGGTCGCGCCGTAATAGAACTCGCCGCGGATGTAGATGTACGACATCGGATTCGATCCGATCGCGTACGCGGTGATGATCATCCCTTCGATGAGCAGATGGGGATCTTTCTCCATGATCACGCGATCCTTGAACGTACCCGGCTCCGACTCGTCCGCGTTGCACAGCAGCCACGTCGGCTTCGGTGCGTTCTTCGGGACGAAACTCCACTTGTTGCCGGTCGGGAATCCCGCGCCGCCGCGGCCGCGAAGCTCGGAGTCCTTCACGATCTGCGTGATCTCGGCGGGCGCCATCTGCAGCGCCTTGCGCGCCTGCGCGTAATCGCCGTAGACGTCGATGGACATCGAGTTCGGCTTGTCGATGTTGGCCAGGAGGATCTTGATCGGTTCCATTATTTGAGCCGCGTCAACAATTCGTCCATCTTCTGAACAGACATGTTCTCGTGGTAATCGTTATTCACCTGCACCACCGGCGCGGTATCGCATGAGCCAAGGCATTCGACTTCCGTGACGGTATAGAGTCCATCGCGCGTCGTCTCGCCGGGCTTCACGTGCAGCCGGTCGCATAAGTGGTCGTAGATGTCGTACGCGCGGGTCACCATGCAGCTCAGATTCGTGCACACCTGCAGGTGATACTTCCCCACCGGCTTCTGGTTGTACATGTTGTAGAACGACACGACACCAAAGACTGTGGCGGGCGAGAGATCGAGCAGGTCGCCGACGTAGTGCACGACCTCCGGCGCGATCCAACCCCAAACTTCCTGAGCGAGATGGAGCGTCGGCAGCAGCGCCGCTTCTTTCGTCGGATAACGCGTCAGGATCCAGTCGAAGCGCTTCTTTGCTTCCGGCGGGAACTCGACTTTCTTCGTGTCGTCGGGAAAACGCTCTTTCGCGTATGGGTTATCAGGCTGGAGATCGGCCATCGATCGTTACTTCCAGTCGAATGCCTTCTTCTTCCAGACGTAGACGTAGCCCACGCCGAGGAGAAGGATGAAGACGAGCATTTCGTTGAAGATGAACCAGGCTGCCGGTCCGCGCGCGGCGTCGCGATAGATCACCGCCCACGGATAGAGAAACGCCGCCTCGATGTCGAAGAGGATGAACAGCATCGCGATCTGGTAGAAGCGGATGTTGATGCGCTTCCGGTTCTCATCGAGCAGCGGAACGCCGCTCTCGTACGGTGCCAGCTTCGACGGATTCCGCTGATGCCGTCCGATGAACCAGTTCGCCACCAGCATGAGTGCGCCGAACGCGGCCGCGATCGCCAGCATGATGAGGATGGGGAGGTAACTGTGGGTCATGTGAAGCGCGGGCGATGCTAGCACGGTCGTGGGTCGTCGGTCGTCGGTCGTGGGGGCCTTATCGCTCCGAGGCCCCCACGACCTACGACCTACGACCTACGACCTAATTTTTCACGCCGCCGAATCCGTGAGGTACGCCATGGCCGCATCGCGCGTATCGAAGATCTTGAAGATCGTATCGAGCTTCGTGATCTTGAGCAGCGCCAGGATGCGGTGCGACGGCTTGACCAGCGCCATCTTGCGCTGCCGGTCCTCGAATTTCTGCAGGTATCCGATCAACTCGCCGAGGCCCGTGGAATCCATGTAGTTGATCGATTCGAAGTTGATCATCACCGGCCCGGTCTCCTCATTGAGGACCTTTTCCAGATAGCTGGAGAACTCGCGCGCGCTCTCTCCGAGCTTGATCACGCCCTGGATCTCGAGAACGGTGACGTCGTTCACGCGATTCTTGATGATGTTCACGGTGGCCTCAGTTTACTCACTAGTCACGTCGCTGCGCTACTGCTCCGATGCGGTTGGTCACGATCGACACGATCGCCAGCACGACCGCGCCGACGATGGCCCATCCAAATGAGTCGATGGCGAAGCCGGGCACCACGTACGCCGTGATCTCCAGCATGATCGCGTTCAGCACGAACAGGAACAGGCCCAGCGTCACGATCGTCAGCGGCAATGTCAGCACGAAGAGAATCGGACGGACGATGGCATTCAGCAGACCGAGGACGAGCGCGGCGATGGCGAGCGAGAAGAGATCGCGGTAGTGAAAATGAGGAACGAAATAGACGACCACGAACAGCGCGATCGTATTGAGCAGCCAGCGCAGGAGCAGATACATCAGATCCACGCCTCCTCGATACGAATGTTGCGTCGTCTGAGCTCTTCCATGAACAACGCCGGCTGAATGCATCGCTCCTGCGGCAGCGCACCCTTTTCTGCGGTCTGGCCGCGCGCCATCATCAGAGCCACGATCGATGCCGGAAATGCCGTCGTGCGCATCATCGCACTGAGTCCCGTAGACGGATCATATCGATCGATGATGTCGTAGCGCAGACGTTTTTTTCGGTCGTTCACTTCGACGCGCACCAAAACGACATCCGGCTCATCCGCGGGCAGGTTCTGCACGAGCAGCTCGCCGAGGACGCGCCGCGGCACCACAGACATCCCGTCGACCTTCACCGTCTCGCTGCTGCAAAGCCCGAGATCGATCATGGCCTTGAACTTCGCGCAGTGTCCGGGGTAGCGGATCGTCTTGTAATCGAGATCCTTCACGCGCCCGAAGAACGTCTCCGGAAGCGTCGACGTACCGCCGGAGGTCTGAAACGCCTCCATCGTGCCGAACGGCTGCGGAAACTCGAGCGCCTCGATCTCCGTCATCGATTCGACCGTCACGATCTTCCCGTCACGGATGATGCGCGCCGGCTCGACATACTCGTTGATCAGCCCTTCCACCGAGAAAACGAGCTGATAGTCGAGTGGCGGCTTCGGTTTCTGCGGCAAGCCTCCGACGCGGATGTGGATGGATTCGAGCGTCTCGAAGCGTGAGGTCGCATGCGCGACGAGCACCGCGACCATCCCCGGCGCGAGACCGCAATCGGGGATGACGTTGACACCCGCCGCCTTCGCTTCACTGTCGAGCTGCAGTTCCTTCGCCACGACCTCGTTGTTGCCGCCGAGGTCGCAGAAGTTCGTCTCTGCTTCGATAGCCGCGCGGGCGAGCGGCTCGTTGAGCCAGTAGTTCACGCAACTGATCGCGGCAGCATGCCCGCGCATCAGGCCGACGACGGCCTCATGATCGTGGGCGTCGAGGTGCACGGGCCTCACGTGGCCATGCTTCACGCGCTCGGCGACTTCGCGCGCTCGCATGGGATCGACATCGGCGATCGTGATCTCCTCGACGTCGCTCTGCGCGGCCAGATCGTGCACGGCGCCGAAGCCCATGCGGCCCGCGCCGAGAACCAGCATCTTCACCACTACGACCGCCCGCGCGGAGGAGTGCGCGGCGGCACACGCGGCGGGAAAACCTTCGGATCGAGCTCCACCTTCGCCGACTTCTGCAGGCGGGTGAGCATCGCTTCGGCTTCCTCTCTCTGGAACTTCGCCACGAACATCTGCTTCACCTCTTCGAACGACTGCACTGAGCGTGCTCCCGCCTTGAAGATGTGAATCCCGAACGAGCTCTGGACAGGCTTGCTGATCTCGTTCTCTTTCAGCGAGCCGACGGGTCGCTGAAGCTCTGGCGGAAGCGACCCTGGTGACACCGGGCCGAGTTGTCCACCCTGAAGCGCGGAGTTGACATCATCGGAGTTGCTGCGCGCCATCTCTCCGAAGTCGGCGCCCTGGCGAAGCATCCGCTCCATCGTTTCGGCCTTCCTCATCGCGTTTTCCGGGCTGAGTGCCTGGCCGCTGCGCGGCGGAACGCCACCGCCCTTGTAGGCGACGAGGATGTGCGCCAACCGGATCGTCTCGAAGTTCTTTTTTTCCTTCTCGTATTCGGCTCGAAGCTGCGCGTCACTCGGCTTCTTGATCAGCTTCTGCAGCGCGTAGCCGGCCAGGAAATTCGATTCGGTCAGGCCGAGACGCGTTCTCGTCTCCGGATCCTTGTCAAGGCCGAGGCGACGCGCTTCCTGTTCGAGCGCTTTGAGCTTCACCATCTGCTCGGCGAGCAGGCTGCGGCCGTCGGGACTCGCATAGAAGTCGCGCATCTGCTCGGGAGTCTGCTGGAGGAAGGCGTTGAACTCACGCTCGGTGACCGGCTCTCCATTGACATGCATGATCACGTGCTCGTTCGGCGCGACGATGTGTTCTGCGGTCGCCGTAGGAAGCGCCGGTGATGGCGGAGGTGGGTGCTGGGGATTCGTGACCGCGAGTCCATAGCAGACGCCGGCGACGATGATGATGGCGGCAACGGCAATAGGAAGGTCTTTCTTCATCCTTCATCCTTATCCTTCATCCTTCGTCGTTGACGGCATCGCCGTCAACGAATATCCTCCGCCCTTGTGAAAATTTTCACGGACTGAGCCGTCTATGGGCAAAGTTACCATCGACGGTATCGAAGTCGAAGTTCAAGACGGCATCAACATCATTGAGGCCGCCAAAGCCGCCGATATTCACGTCCCGCACTTCTGCTATCACCCCTCGCTGACGGTCGTCGGCCAGTGCCGGATGTGTCTCGTGGAAGTCGAGGGCATGCCGAAACTTCAGGCCGGTTGCTCGACCACGGTGAAGGACGGGATGAAGATCCACGTCTACAACGAGAAAGTCGACAAGGCGCGCAAAGGGCAGATGGAGTTTCTGCTCATCAACCACCCTCTCGATTGCCCGATCTGCGACAAGGCCGGCGAATGCCCGCTGCAGGATTATTCATTCAATTACGGTTCGGTGACCTCGCGCTATGGCGAGGCCAAGCGTATCTATCCGGGCATGGATCGGACTGCGATCGGCCCGCACGTCGTGCAGAACATGAACCGCTGCATCCACTGCACGCGCTGCATCCGCTTCTGCCAGGAGATCACCGGCACGAGCGAGCTGGCGTTTTTCAAACGTGGTGCGGCCACGGAAGTCGGCGTCTTCCCCGATACACCGCTCGACAACTGGATGAGCGCCTGCGTGACCGATGTCTGCCCGACCGGCGCACTGACCACTCGTGAATTTCGATTTGAGAATCGCGTCTGGAACCTCGATTCCGCCGATTCGGTCTGCAACGGCTGCGACGTCGGCTGCAACATCTTCATCGGACATCGCAACGGACAGATCTTCCGCTACCGGCCGCGCGTCAATCCCGATGTCAACGATCACTGGCTCTGCGACTACGGACGGTTCTCGTACGAGCGCTACGAGACCGACCGCGTCGTCGTACCCAAAGTGCGCACCGACGATGACTACCTCGGCATCGTCACGTGGATCGAAGCGCTCGACGCGATCGAGCAGATCTTCAAGGACGCGGCCTCGATCGGAGTGATCGCTTCGGCACATATGACGAACGAAGAGGCGCTGCTGGCCAAGAAGCTCTTCGCCGATCATCTCCAAGCGAAGATCTTCGATGTGATGGTGGATCCCATCGGCCCCATCAAGATGAAGTCGCGCACCGAATGGCTCCTCGGAACGCAAGGCGCACCGAACTTCCGCGGCGTGCGCGCCGTGATCGGTGATCACAGCGCCCGCGGTATCGAGGATCTTCTGGTGAAGGGCGCCGATGGCCTTGACGTGCTCTACGTCTGCGATGCGCAATTCAGCGAACGGACGAAAGATCCGGCGATCATCGCCAATCTCCGCAAGGCGAAAAAGCTCATCGTTCATTCATGGGATGCGACGCATCCATTGAACGAAGTCGCCGACGTGCTGCTGCCGTCGACGATCCACGCGGAGAAGGAAGGGACGTACACGAATCTGCAGGGGCGCGTGCAGCGGATCCATCAGGCGTACTCGCCGAAGGGACAGGCTGTTCCGGATCTGGAGATCTTCCGCCGCATCAGCATGAGGCTCGCTCCCGATGCCGATGAGCTCCGGGAAGCGGTGCCGATGTTCGAGACCGACGACGCCATGGTGAGCGATGCCGTTTGATGCCACCGATATCGCTCTCTCGTTCGTGAAGATCGGCATTACGCTGTTCATGTTGCTCAACGTCGCGCCGGTCATGAATTGGGTCGAGCGGCGCGGGAGCGCTCTCATCCAGGATCGCCCTGGTCCGAATCGCGTCGGCCCGTTCGGACTGTTCCAGACCGTCGCCGACGCACTCAAATTCTTCTTCAAAGAAGACATCATCCCGGCGCAGGCGCACCGATCGCTCTACATGATGGCCCCGGCGATCGGTCTTCTGCCGGCCATGACGACCCTCGCCGTCGTCCCCTGGGGTCGTCCGTTTCTCCTGCACGAGCGGACCCTGTTCGGGCGGACCGTCTTTCAGGGCGGCCGGTGGTTCGAGCCGATCGTCGCGGATGTGAACGCCGGCATCCTCATCATCTTCGGACTGGCCTCGCTCAGCGTCTACGGCGTGACGATCGCGGGATGGTCGTCAGCGAACAAATACTCATTCTTTGGCGCGATCCGGTCCTCGGCACAGATGATCTCGTACGAGCTGGCGCTCGGACTGGCCGCGGTCAGTGCGCTTCTCGTCGCCGGGTCGCTGCGGCTCACCGAAGTCGTCGCCAAGCAAACCGGCTACTTCGTGCTCTTCGATACGATCAAGCTGCCGGCGTGGAATGTCGTGTCGCCCGCGATGTGGCTAAGCTTCATCATCTTCAGCGTCGCAGCGTTTGCGGAAACGAATCGCCTGCCCTTCGACTTCGCCGAAGCCGAGGCGGAGCTCGTCGCCGGCTATCACACCGAGTACTCGTCGATGAAGTTTGCGCTCTTCTTCATGGGCGAGTACATGTCGATGTTCACGATGGCCGCGCTCGTGACGACGCTGTTCCTGGGCGGATGGGATGTTCCCTGGTACAACGAGCCGGCGACTTTCGGTGGGTTTCTGATCTCGTTCGTCTCGTTTTTGCTCAAGGTCTGCTTTCTGATGTTCGTGTTCGTCTGGGTGCGCTGGACCATCCCCCGGCTGAAGTACGACATCCTGATGCGCATCGGCTGGAAAGTGTTTCTGCCGCTGGCGATCGTGAACATCATCCTCGTGGCTGGATTCATCGCCAAGGGATGGATCTGAGGCGCATGATCGAGTTTGTCATCTTCTTTTTCTTCGCCGCCGTCGCCGTGATCTTCGCGCTGGTGGTCATTCTCCACCGGAACGCGGTGGTCGGGGCGCTGTCGCTGGTCGCTTCGTTCTTTGCGCTGGCCGTGATGTACGTCCTGTTGGACGCGCCGTTTCTTGCCGCGCTGCAGGTCATCGTCTACGCCGGCGCGATCATGGTCCTCTTCCTCTTCGTCATCATGCTTTTGAATCTCGGACATCGCACCGAGGAGCCGGCGAGACCGATTCAGCAGTTTCTGGGGTTCACGGGGTCGGCGGCGTTCGCGATCACGCTCATCTACTACATCGCCAAGTACACGGCGTTTCGCGTTCTGCCCACCACTCCCTTTCTCAGCGACGCGCGATCGATCGGCGTGACGCTCTTCGAGGCCTACATCTTTCCGTTCGAGATGGTGTCAATCCTTCTGCTCGCCGCGATCGTCGGCGCGCTTTTGCTCAGCGGCCGGGGAAGACAGGCGGTGAATCCGTGATCCCGACCGAGTGGTTCCTGATCCTCAGCGCGATTCTGTTCTCGATCGGCGTGTGCGGCGTGCTCACGCGCAAGAACGGCATCACGATCTTCATGTCCATCGAGCTGATGGTCAATGCCGTGAACCTGACGTTCCTCGCCTACGCGCGCCAGTTTCACCAGCTCCACGGCCTGATCTTCGTGTTTTTCGTGATGGCCATCGCTGCGGCTGAGGCAGCCGTCGGCCTGGCCATTTTCATCTCTCTGTTCCACCACCGCGACACGATTGATGTGGATGAAGCGAATTTGATGCATTGGTGATTGAAGCTCTCAGCTGTCAGCTCTCAGCTCTCGGAGGACGTCGAGAGCTGAGAGCTGAGAGCTGTGAACGGCACAAAGGTCGCAACGGTTCAGCTCCAGGAGCTGAACATGGAAAAAACCGAAAGGCTCATTGACTGGGAAGAGAACGAGCGTAAGGATCTCAACCGCAACGGTTTGGATGATCGCATCGAGCCGCCGATCCCTGATGTGAAGGCGGGCTCAGCGAAACTCGCACACCGTCTGCGGAATGATCCGAACGCCGATCCGACGATCACCGCGGGCGATCTCGACGCGAACTGGGAAAACGCACAGTTCAGCGGCGACGAGTCGGCGGTCAGCAGTTCGCCGACGCCCGAGTCGAACGTCGTCGACGAGATCGGCGGGGCGATGGGAATCAATTATGCCGACGACGAGGAGCTGAAAGTCGGCGAGAAGGAACGAAGCCGCGATGAGCATCGCTGGGAGCTCGATCCGGCTTCTTCCGATGATTACGTGGAACGGGTTCGCGACGAAGGCGGGCTCGATCGAGACAGACGTTAGTTAGCAGAGGCGAGAGTTCTCCTCGCGTCTGCGGACGTGAGGAGAATGCTCAACAATCTCTGGCTGATCCCGGTCCTGCCGCTGGCCGGCTTTCTGCTGAACGGCCTGTTCGGCAGAAGCGCGCGCAAGGAGACGGTCGCCACCATCGCGATCATCGGCTCCTTCGGCGCAGCGATCCTCGGGACCGTCGCCGTCTTCCAATACCATCACTACTTTTCGCACGGCGAACGCTACGTCGACGTCGTCTACAACTGGTTTAACGCCGGCAATGTCAGCGTGGACGTCGCCTTTCAACTCGATCCCCTTGCCATCGTGATGCTGATGATCGTGACGTGGGTCGGATTCCTGATCCATGTCTATTCGATCGGTTACATGTGGCAGGAGGAAGGATTCTGGCGTTACTTTGCCTACCTCAACCTCTTCCTCTCGATGATGCTGGTCCTGGTTCTCGGGAGCAGCTATCTGTTCATGTTCGTCGGATGGGAGGGCGTTGGTCTCTGCTCGTATCTGTTGATCGGTTTCTACTATCAGACCGACTACGCACCCGCGGCCGGAAAGAAAGCGTTCATCGTCAACCGCATCGGCGACTTCGGTTTTCTCGTGGCGATGCTCCTGATGTTCGCTTACTTCGGCAGCGTTGACTTCGCGCGCGTATCGCAGGTTGCCGCGGGCGGCGGCATCGCGAGCTGGCTGCTCACTTCCATCTGCCTGCTGCTCTTTCTCGGTGCATGCGGTAAGTCCGCGCAGATTCCGCTCTACATCTGGCTGCCCGATGCCATGGCGGGTCCGACGCCGGTTTCCGCTCTGATCCACGCGGCGACGATGGTGACCGCGGGCGTCTACATGGTGGCCCGCTCGAATGTGCTCTATCGGCTGGCACCGGACGCGATGATGGTCGTGGCCATCATCGGCGCTCTCACGGCGCTGTTCGCCGCAACGATCGGCCTCCGCCAGAACGACATCAAGAAGGTCCTCGCCTACTCCACCGTCTCGCAACTCGGCTTCATGTTCATCGGCGTCGGCGTCGGCGCGTTCAGCGCGGGCATCTTCCATCTCGTCACGCACGCGTTCTTCAAGGCCTGTCTGTTTCTCGGCGCCGGATCGGTGATTCACGCGATGAGCGGCGAGCAGGACATCCGCAAGATGGGCGCTCTGCGCGACAAGATCCCGCAGACGTTCCGCACGTTCCAGTTCGCAACGTATGCGATCGCCGGACTACCGTTCGCCTCCGGATTCTTCTCCAAAGACGAGATCCTCGCATCGGCGTTCGCCACACCATACTTCCCGCAGGTGGGAAGGCTGGTGTGGTTGCTCGGAACCATCGCCGCATTTTTCACTGCCTTCTACATGTACCGGCTCTATTACCTGACGTTCTACGGCTCGTTCCGCGGGACACATGAGCAGGAACATCACCTCCACGAGCCGCCGCCGAGCATGACGATCCCGCTGTGGATCCTCGGCATTCTCTCCCTCGCCGGCGGTTTGCTCGGTCTGCCGGAAGGATGGATTCGCGCGCCGTGGACGCTCGGCGAATACCTGCATTCGGTCGTGCCGGAGATTCGCGGCGCGCATCATCTGATCGAGATCCCGATCGCGACCGAGACGATCATCGCCGCGATCTCCACGCTCATCGCCATCGCCGGCTGGTGGTTGGCGAAATCGAAATACGAGGTGCCGCAGCTCGCGACCGACGAAGCGATCGAGCGCCGCGCGCCCGGCATCGCTCACACACTCGAGAACAAGTACTACGTCGATGAGATGTACGACGCCATCGTGGTGCGCCCTCTCGAGGCGACGTCTCGATTCTTCTGGCGCGTGGTCGACGCGATCATCGACGGCATTGCGGCGATGCTCGGCTTCATCGTGCGCGGCGTCGGCGATCTCTTACGCTTCTTTCAGACCGGAAACGTCCGCAACTACGCGCTCATGTTTTTCGTCGCCGTCGTCATCTTCGTGCTGGTGCTCGCATGATGCCCATCCTCAGCACCACGCTCTGGCTTCCGATGATCGCCGCGGTGATCATCGCGTTTCTTCCTCGCAACGCCGTGAGCTCCATCAAGGGTCTTGGCCTGCTCGCCTCGATTGCCACATTCGTCGTGTCACTCGGAATCGTGGCCGGGTTCCAGGAAGGCGTGGCCGGATATCAACTCGTCGAAGTGAAGCAGTGGATCCCGCAGTGGGGAATCCGTTATGCGCTCGGCGTCGACGGGATCTCGCTCTGGCTGGTTCTGCTCACGACTCTGCTCACGCCGGTCGTGTTCCTCTCCTCGTGGAACGCGATCCACAAACATCCGAAGGAATACGTGATCTCGTTTCTCATCATGGAAGCGGCGATGATCGGCGTCTTCCTGGCCACCGATCTGATCCTCTTCTACGTCATGTTCGAGCTCACGCTCCTGCCGATGTATCTCGTGATCGGTGTGTGGGGCGGGCCGAATCGCATCTACGCCGCGATCAAGTTCTTCCTGTTCACGATCACCGGATCGCTGTTGATGCTCTTCGCCATCATCTACATCGGATTTGTGCAATACCACCTGACCGGAACGCCGAGTTTCGACATCGCCGATTTCTACTCGGTTGCCGTTTCGCCCCGCGCGCAGACCCTGTTGTTCTTCGCGTTCGCGCTGGCCTTCGCGATCAAGGTCCCGCTCTTTCCGCTGCACACGTGGTTGCCCGATGCCCACGTCGAAGCGCCGACCGGCGGTTCGATCATCCTCGCCGGCGTGACGCTGAAGATGGGAACGTACGGGTTTCTTCGTTTCGTACTGCCCTATTTCCCGCAGACGAGCATGCGCTTCGCGCCGCTGCTGATCGCCTTAGCCGTGATCGGCATCGTCTACGGCGCGCTCGTGGCGTGGGTGCAGCCGGACATGAAGAAGCTCGTCGCCTACTCATCGGTCTCGCACCTCGGCTTCTGCGTTCTCGGAATCTTCGCCATGAACCAGGCCGCCATCGAAGGCTCGATCCTGCAGATGGTGAATCACGGGCTGTCGACCGGCGCGCTCTTCCTTCTCGTCGGCGTCATCTACGAGCGGCGGCACACGCGCATGCTCGCCGATTACGGCGGCATCGCGCGCACGATGCCTCTGTATGCGACGCTGTTCGTCATCGCCATGCTGTCGTCGGTGGGGCTGCCCGGCCTCAACGGATTCGTCGGCGAATTCCTGATCCTGTCCGGCTCCTTCCAGACGAATCCGAGGGCGGCGGTGATCGCGGCGACGGGGGTGATCCTGGCGGCGATCTATCTTCTGTGGCTCGTGCAACGCGTGTTCTTCGGACCGATCACGGTCGAAGAGAATCGCGTCATTCCGGACATCGCCTGGAATGAGATCGCCGCGATGGTCCCCCTGATCTTGTTGATGGTGTGGATCGGGCTCTATCCGAATACGTTCCTGCGCAAGATGGAGCCGTCGGTGAAACAACTGCTGGCGGTGGTGCAGAGTGGGAGTGAGAAGAGTTTACTCGCCGCGAATGGCGAGCTGGCGACGGCGGCCGAAGCGGCCGCCGCTCCGCGGAGAGCTTCCCCATGACCCTCCACCCCCTACTCGAACCGGGCTGGCTGAACGCGATTCTGCCGGAGTTGATCCTGTCGATCGGCGGAATGCTGCTGATCCTCATCGACGCGTTCGCGCCGCGCGCGAAAAGCATCGTGGCGTCGCTCGGGCTGATCATCCTGATTCTCACGATGTGGTCGGAGAGGCTGCTCGTCGGCGGCACGTACTTCGGCGGCACGTATCAGATCCGCGGCATCACGGTCGTCTTCGACCTGACGTTCCTTCTCGCCGCGACGCTGGCCACGCTCTTCGGGCATGACTATCTCGAGCGCGAGGGAATCGATGGCGGTGAGTTCTACGCGCTGCTGATGTGGGGCACGGTCGGCATGATGATGATGGCCAAGGGACTCGATCTCCTCATCATCATCCTCGGACTGGAGATCCTGTCGATCTGTATTTTCGTTCTCGTCGGCTACCACCGCCGGCTGCCGATCTCGAATGAAGCGAGTCTCAAGTACTTCCTGATGGGGGCATTCGCCACGGGATTCATCCTGTATGGTACGGCGCTCTTTTACGGTGCCACACAATCGACGCACATTACGGCGATGGGCGAGTACTTCGCCACCGCCGACGCCAACAATCCGTTGCTGGCGATCGCCTTCGTGCTGTTGATGTCGGGCTTCGCTTTCAAGCTCGCGCTCGCGCCATTTCATCCGTGGGCACCCGATGTTTATCAAGGCGCGCCGACGCCCGTCGCCGGCTGGCTGTCCGTGGCGCCGAAAGCGGCCACGCTGATCGCGCTCGTGCGCATCTTCTGGGCGATGACGCCGATGTTCGAGCACAACACCTGGATGAAGATGGTGGCGGCACTGTCGATCCTCTCGATGATCGTCGGCAACGTCGTGGCCATCGTGCAGCGCGATCTCAAGCGCATGCTCGCCTACTCGGGCATCGCCCACGTCGGCTACATGATGATCGCGATGCTCACCGTGCGCGACGATTCCGTGGCTGCGGTCGCGGTCTACACGATCGTGTATGCGCTGATGAACATCGGCGCATTCGGCGTCGTCTCGATGCTGGCGAAGAATCAGAACGATCCGCAGACCCTCGATGACATCGCCGGACTCGGATTCCGCCGGCCCTTCTATGGACTGGCGTTGACGATCTGCATGTTCTCGCTGTCCGGACTGCCGCCGACGGGAGGCTTCATCTCGAAGTTCTACATCTTCAAGACAGCGATCGAGTCGGGCCACCTCGGCGTGGCACTCGTCGGCATCGTCACCAGCATCTTCTCCGTCTACTACTACCTGCGCGTTGTCTATTACCTTTACATGAAGGAACCGGTGGAGGGTTACGCGACACCTGTGGCGGGCGTCTTCGCCACCGGTGCACTGGCGATATCCATGATTGGAATCCTGGTCGTCGGACTGTTTCCAACGCCGCTGTTCAACATGGCCGGCAGCGCGGCCCGGGAACTGTTGCATCGTTAGGCGTCCATATGAGCCGGCGCCCGCCAACGGATCGCGAGCCGATCTCGGAACTGACCACCGGTCGGCTGTCTGTGTATTTGCGCTGCCTGACCTATCTCGAATCGATCAACCAACGCACGGTCTCGTCGCACGAGATGGCGCAGCGCTTCCATCTGAACTCGGCGCAGATCCGCAAGGACCTGGCGTGCTTCGGAGAGTTCGGGACGCGGGGAGTCGGCTACGACGTCGCGAAGCTGAAGGAGCAATTGGTCAAGACGCTCGGCATCGATCGCACGCGCACCATCGTCATCATCGGCGCCGGCAACCTCGGCATGGCGCTGGCGGACTACCGCGGCTTCAACAGCAACGGCTTTCACATCGTGGCGTTGTTCGATGTCGACCGCGAGAAAATCGGACGCGTGACGCGGAGCGGGATTCCGGTGATCGCGCCGGACCGGCTCGCGGAGACCGTTCGTTCCGACGGAGTCGAGATCGGCATCATCGCCGTCAACGCCGAGAGTGCGCAGCAGGTCTACGACGATCTCGCCGACGCCGGCGTCTGTGCGGTGCTCAACTTTGCACCCGTACAGATTCGATTGCGCTCCGGCGTGAGAGTGAAGTCGGTCGACCTGCGCATCAACCTCGAATCGCTTTCGTACCATCTGAAGAATGTCGAGGATGGAGTGGAGGTGGAGGAGGAGGAGTAGCAGTTCAGAGTGCTGGGTGCTGAGTGCTGTACTGAGTTAGCTTCACTCAGCACTCAGCACTTTACACCGTCACCGCGGCGCTGATTCTTTTCTCCAGCGCCGTCACCGCGGACTCGAGCCGTCGCAGCAGCGTGGCCGCACGCTGGAAGTCCCGCTCCCGCGCCGCAGCTTCGATCATCAGCGACAGATCGAAGGAGGGATCGCCTTCGAAATTGCTGACGGCGCCTTTCATCTTGTGCGCGCTCTGATAGAGCTCTTCGGCATCGTTCATCTCGATCGCCTCGCGGATCTGCGCGAGAAGGAGGGGCGTTTGTTTCGTGAACGCGTCGCTCACGCGCGCGAGCAGCTTGAGGTTTCCGCCGACGGCGTTGACGATCGGCTCGGCGCCGGTGAGTGAGCGGATCACGTCCTCGAGCTGCTTGAGGTCGATCGGCTTCGTGAGCACCGCGTCCATTCCTGCCTCCAGGCAACGGACTCGATCCTCGCGGCGTGAGTGAGCGGTCAGCGCCACGACCGGAGTCCGGCTGCCTCGCTCTTTCTCGCGATAGCGGCGTGTGACCTCCAGGCCATCGATCTTGGGCATCTGCACATCCATGAACACGACGTCGAAGTTCTCGCGTTCGAGATGTCGCAGCGCTTCTTCCCCGTCGGAAACAAGAGTCACGCGATGCATGAGCCGCCGCAGCGCCTCGGCCGCGAACTCCTGGCTGACGGCTTCATCTTCGGCGACGAGAATGTGCAACCCCGCGCGGCTCACCCGCTGCCGGACTTCCACCAGCGGTGCGCGGCGGATCCCCATTCCCAGAGCAGCGCTGATCGCGTCGAGCAGCTCGCGCTCCATGACCGGCCGCGTGACACGGATACGATCGTCGGCTGCCGGCACCAGCGGCGAGGTGATGATCACCGCCGGCTGAACGTCGATCGAGTCATCGGCAGAGATGGCGCACGCGTAACGCCGCTCTTCGATCTGGGAGACGGAATCGTACGCATGCACTTCTGCTCCCGCCGCGGTCAGCACCTCGGCGATGAAGCGGCGCGACGTCGCATTCGGTTCGACGACGACGACCGACCGTCCGACGAGATCCGATCGCGCGCGCCGCGCACCCGTGCTGATACTGTCGAACGGCAGCGGCAGATCGATGGCGATCGACGTGCCGGAGCCGGGCTTGCTCTGCAGCCGCAGCGTGCCACCCATGGCGCCGACGAGCCGCGACACGATGGCCAGGCCGAGGCCCGTACCACCGTGGCGGCGCGACTGCGTGTCGTCCGCCTGCGCGAACGGTTCGAAGATCTTTTCGCGCTGATCATCCGGAATGCCGATCCCGGTGTCGCGCACTTCGAAACGAATGTGCTCATTGAGCAGCGAGACTCGCAACGCGACTTCGCCTGCGTCCGTGAATTTGACCGCGTTGCCGGCGAGATTCACGAGAATCTGCCGCAGGCGCAGCGGATCACCCCAGACGGAATCGGGGACATCCGGCGCGACTCCCACCGCGAGCACGAGACCTTTTGTCGCCGCGGTCACGCCGAGAGGCTTCATCGTGTCGCTCACCAGATCGCGAATCGCGAAATACACCGGCTCGAGCTCGATCTTCCGCGCTTCGATTTTCGAGAAGTCGAGCAGGTCTTCGATGGTCGCCAGCAGCGACTCCGCCGATCTCCTGGCCATCTCGAGCTGCCGCGCGCGCCGCGGCGACATCTCATCGTCGATGGCGAGCTGCAACATCCCGATCACGCCGTGCAGCGGCGTGCGCATCTCGTGAGACATGTGGGCGAGGAACTCGCTCTTCGCCGCGCTCGCCTCTTCCGCGCGCGCTCGCGCGTCGCGCAGATCGCTCGACTGCTCCTCGAGCTTGCGGATCGAGTCGCGCGCCACCCGAATGGCCGCCGACCTGCTGGCGCGCCACCGCTCGGCGGTCCGCGCCGTCAGCGCCACGTACAGTCCGAGGACGAAGATGAAAAGAATCTTGGCGAAGAAGACATCGATGTCGATCGGCCGGTGGTCGACGAAGACCACCCACGCCTCCATCGCTCCGTAGCACAACGCGCCGAACCCGACGAACGCCAGACAGCGGCGGAATGTCGTGAGCGTCTGGTCGGCGGCGCGCGTGAGGAGAACGAAGAACAACCAGCTCTGCTCCGCGCCGGAGAAGTAAATCGCCACCGCCATCAGCGGGACGTCGACCGTGAGAAAGAAGAGGCTCAGATCGAAAGGGAGCGCACGCTGATACCAGAGACGCAGGCAGATCCACGACAAGAGGCAATAGACCGCCGCCCAGAGTGAGATCCAGACGATCGTGGAGGTCGAGTAGTCGCGAAGGAAATAACGGTTGTTGAGAAAGACCCCGATGCAGATGATCGCCGCGCCGAGAGCTCGAAGAAGCGGGATCTCTTTGACTGCAAGCCGGTAGGAACGTTCACTCCGGCGCCGCTCGATCTCCTCCGGTTGCCAGGCGAGCTCGGTCATGCGGACAACGGGTCAGTCCGTCTTCTGTCGCTTTGCGGGTTCGGTTCTCTGTCGATGCTGAAGGATAGTCCGGATTCGCGGCAGCAGGATCTCTTTCCGCAGCGGCTTGCGAAGGAAGTCGGCCGCTCCCATCTCCAGACTGCGCGCTTCCGCTTCGGCACCGGCGACGCCGGTGATGAAGACGGCAGGTGTGCTGATCCCTTTCTGGATCATGATCTCGAAGAGACGCAGACCGTCCAGCGTGGGGATGTTGATGTCGAGGATGAGCAGGTCGAACTGGCGCCGGCCGATCTCGATCAGCGCATCGGCTCCGTCCGCAACCGCGACGACTTCGTATCCCGCTTCATGGAGGAAGCCTTCGACGAGAGCGGAGGAGACGAGATCGTCCTCGACGAGAAGGATCAGCGTCGGGCCATCGAGCGGATTGCGAAAGACCTCGCGCGGCGCAGGAGCGCGATCGAGCGCGGCCACGATCTCGGCATGAACGCGCTCGGTCTCCGCGCTCGGCGAGGTGCCGAACTCGCGCTGCAGAATGTCGACGCATTCCTGATAGCGGCGCAGCGCGGCGTCGGGCCGGCCCTGCTCCAGTTGCAATCGCATCAGCGTACGGTGAACCACTTCCTGCGATGGATCGAGCGACAGCAGCTTGCCCGCCGTCTCCACCGCCCGCTCCCACCATCCCGCTTTGATCTGTGCGGCGAGCAGACGGCCAAAGACGCCGACCCCGGCGCGCCAGTAGCGAAGGCGCTCGTCGCGCAGCCACTCGTCGAACGCGTGAATGCCGCTCGTGTATCCCTCGAGGAGGTTGCCGTTGTAAAGCTCAGCCGCTTCGCGCGTGCTGTTGATCGCCGGCCTTGCCGCGAGCGCGTCGAACTGGCGCGCGTCGACTGCGACCACTTCGGAATTGAATCGCAGCGACTCGCCGGCAACGAGCACGAGCTCGGCCGGAATGTAGCGAAGCGCGTAGCGCAGCTCGCCGACCAAATCGGCGACATGAATGGCGTCGTGGCGATTGCCGAAGATCAGCTCGGCGAGCTCCGTCACGCTCCCACCGCGCTCGAGCCGCAGCGCGAGGTAGATGAGCAGCGCTTTGAGCCGCGCGTTGCCGATCGACAGCGAGTTCCCGCGGTGATCCACCGCTGAGAAATCGCCGAGGAGACGGATGGTGAGCAATTGCATTCTGTGTGGAAGAAAGGGTAGCACGACCTCACGCGCGAGGAAGTCTGCCGAAAGTCAGGAAAATGCCTCTATCCAAAGATAGATGAGCATTGCAATGTTTGTCTTGCTTTTTGGGTTTGGCGTGAACGCAGAAGGGTGAATGCGTTGAACAGCGAGCGCATCGTTATCACTGGCGTGGGAGTGATGAGTCCGAACGGCATCGGGCGCGATGAGTACTTCGCGGCGCTGGCCAATGGCCGAAGCGGCGTGCGCGCGATCACGCACTTCGACGCCAGCTCCCTCTCCTGCCGAGTCGCCGGCGAAGTCGACTTCGATCCATCAGCCTGGGTCGACTCAAAAAACATGAAGCATGTCTCGCGCGTCGTTCCGATGATGCTGGCGGCGACCGACGAGGCGCTGCGCGACGCGAAGCTGGACCCGGGATCCGTCGATCTCGAGACGCGCCGTTCCATGGCTGTGATGCTCGGCTCCGGCGGCGGCGCCATCGAGTTCAGCGAACGGATGTACGAGCTCTGGTACAAGGGCCTGGAGAAGCAGGCCTCCGTCTACGCGATCCCGTCCGGAACGATCGGCACGATCGCCTCGGAGATCTCGATGGCGTATGACCTCCACGGCTTCTCGCATGTGATCTCCACCGGCTGCACGTCGTCGACCGACGCCATCGGCTATGCCTACCGCAATCTCAAGCTCGGCGTGGCCGACTACATCATCACCGGCGGCGCCGACGCCACGATCACCGAAGGAATCATGACCGGCTTCTGCATCATGCGCATCGTGGCCAGCGCGTTCAATCATTCGCCCGAATCGGCATCGCGTCCTTTCACCCGCAACCGCGACGGCTTCGTCCTCGGCGAGGGTGCGTGGATGTTCGTGGTGGAGCGCGAATCGACCGCGCGGGCGCGCGGGGCCAGGATTTACGCGGAGATCGCCGGCTATGGATCGACGTGCGACGCGTACCATCGCGTGCGCATGGATGACTCCGGCGAAGAACCGGCGCGCGCGATGAAGCTCGCGCTCAAGGAATCGCAGCTCGACGCCGGCGACATTGACTATTTGAACTATCACGGCACATCGACCGATCTCAACGATCGCATCGAGACGCGCGCGGTGAAGCTCGCCTTCGGAAAACACGCGTGGAAACTGGCCGGCTCGGCGACGAAGTCGATGATCGGACATCCACAGGGCGCCTGCGGCGCGGCCGGCGTGGCCGCGACGCTGATGGCGTTCCGCGACGACATCCTCCCGCCGACGATCAACCTCGATGCGCCCGACCCCGAGTGCGACCTCGACTACATCCCCGATGTGGGCCGTCGCCGGCGTGTCAACGCAGCGGTGTGCAACACGATCGCGTTCGGCTCGAAGAACTCGGCGCTCGTGTTGAAGCGGTACTAGTGTTCACGCCGCCGCGTCTCGACGAACAGGAACTGCTCGACGAGCACGATGCACCGCGCGCAGACATGGAGCGCTCGCTCCGTGATCTGCGCCGATTCAATCGCTACTTCGGTGGTGTGGCGGCATACCGGCGCCTGCTGATGCGCTTCATGCCGGTACGCTCGATCGTCGATCTCGGAGCAGGAACCGCCGATCTGCTGGAGACGGTTCCCGGCGATGTGCTGCGCGTCGCCGTCGACTTCAAGATCGATCACCTGCTCTATCTTCGGGAACGATCGCGCGCGCGGCGTGTCGTTGGGGACGCACTTCGGCTACCGTTTCGAAGCAATGCGGTCGACATCGTGACCTCATCGCATTTCTTTCATCACTTCGATGCGGATGAGAACTCGATCATCCTGCGTGAAGCGTTGCGCGTCGCGAAACGCGGCGTGGCCGTCACCGATACACGACGGCATTACGCCCCTCTTCTGGTCACTCGCCTCCTTGCCGTACTTCGCCTCGTGGGGCGCATCACGCAGAGCGATGCGCCGGCGTCGATTCGGCGGGGATACACGCTGACGGAAGCCCGAGCCGTCGTCGAGAGTGCCGGAGCGGCCGAGGCCAAGGTTGTGAGACTCTTTCCGTTCCGCTTCGGCATCCTGCTGTGGAAGAGCGCGTAGAGGTTGCGATCGTCGGCGCCGGTCCGGCCGGCTCGACACTGGCGGCGCTGCTCGGGCGTCGCGGCATCGCCGTCGCGCTCATCGATCGCGACGAGTTTCCGCGCGACAA
>DASXRT010000127.1:0-3700 GCA_036506455.1 Thermoanaerobaculia bacterium | reverse complement strand
CGGTGCTAGCAGGACTCCGGACGCGAGGCCGCTAATCTCGATGTCGGGATATGGCCAATCTCGTCCTCGTCGGTCTCGACTATCGCAGCGCACCGGTCAGTATCCGTGAACGGCTCAATGTTTCCGGAGATGAGCTGGGGCCGGCCATCTCGTCGCTCCGGACATTACCCGGAATCGACGGAGCATCGATTCTGTCGACGTGCAATCGTGTCGAGGCGATCGTCTCCACGCGAAGCGAGGCTTCCGTTGAATCGGTGGTGGAGTGGCTGGCGGTGCGAGCGAATGTCCGCCGCGCCGAGCTGGGAAAACATGTTTACGTCCTGCGCCAGGCCGATGTCGTGAAGCATCTCTTCCGCGTGGCTTCGGGACTCGAGTCGATGATCATCGGCGAACCGCAGATCGGCGGCCAGGTGCGTAGCGCCTTCCTGACATCGACCGATGTCCGCTCTCTCGACCCGCTGCTGCAGCAGGTGTTCGAGCATACGTTGCGCGTGGCCAAGAAGGTGCGCACGGAGACGGCGATCGGACAGCACGCTGTTTCAGTTCCATATGCTGCGGTGGAGCTGGCGAAGAAGATCTTCGGCGGCCTGCAAGGACTACGCGTCCTGCTCCTCGGTGCGGGCGACATGGCCGAGCTCACGGCCGAGCATCTTCATCGCGAAGAGGTGACGCAGGTCTTCGTGGCCAACCGCTCTCATCGGCGGGCCGTGGAGCTGGCGCAGCGCTTCGGTGGTCAGGCGGTGCACTTCGATGCCATCGATGAGCAGCTTCCACTTTGCGACATCGTCGTCGCCTCGACTTCGGCACCGCATTACGTCATCCAACCGGATCAAGTCCAGCGCGCGGTCGAGGCGCGTCGCCGGCGCAATCTGTTCTTCATCGACCTGTCGGTACCGCGCAATATCAATCCGGCGATTGCGGACATCGAAGGCGCGTATCTGTACAACGTCGATGACCTGCAGAATGTCGCCGACCGGAACCTCGAGTTGCGCCACGAGGCGGCGAAAGACGCGGAACAGATCATGGAGCGCGAAGCCGAAGCCTTTCGCAAGCGCCTCATCGCTCAGGACGCCGTCCCGACCATCGTCGAGCTGCAGCGCCGCCTCGAGGAGATCCGTACCTCTGAAGTCGATGAATATCTGCGGCGAGTCGGTCCCGTGGCGGCAGAGCATCGCCAGGCGATCGAGACCCTGACGCTGCAGATGATCAACAAGATCCTCCACTATCCGATCCTTCAATTGAAGGAAGCGTCGGAAGAACGCGAAGCGCTGCGATTCACAGTCCGGAAGATTTTCAGACTGGGATGAGCTCAGGCCGCGCGCTCGGCGCGGCTCTTGATGCCATGGAGCATCCCGTACTCCATGATGAAGTGCGCCGGCTCCCAGAAGAGGAAATGCAGCAACGCTCCGCCCATCGGTTTGTCTCGATGCGTACGAATGATGAGGCGTGTCGTTTTCGCGTCGATCTCTTCGAGAACAAAGGCGCCCCAGTGCTCGAGCACGAAGTAATGATTCGGTTCAATGGCCAGGACGCGCAGCAGCGGTACGTCGCCGTAGTTGTTTTTGGACGCCAGGCGCACGTACTGACCGGCGCGCAGTTCCTGCCACGCCGGCTCGATGCGGTCGGCGTTGTGAATGTCGGCGAGGAAGGCGTTCTCGAGAATGCTGTAGCTGTAGAAGCCGGCGCGATCCTGACCGATCTGCACGAGCCACTTCCAGACTTCGGACCGCGGTGCGCGGATCGTGATGGCGTGTGTGCATCGGAAGCCGCCTCTCGCAAGCTCGTCACCGGGCAGGTGTCCCTTGGCCTCGTCGTCCGTTGCGCCCCACCGCCGGTGCCACTTCCGCCAGGTCAACAGGGCCAGAGGGTAGGCGGCGAACGCCGCTGAGACACCGATCGCAATCCGAGATGTTCTTTTCATGGCTCAATAGGCAATGCGCCGTGACGGCGGTCCAGGAATAATCGGTTCGACGCGGATGCGCGCATCGAGCGCGACCGCGCCGGTCGCGAGAACGCTGAGCGGATTGATGTCGAGCTCGCGAATCTCCGGACAAATCTCCAGCAGCGCGGAAACGCGGCTGATGACTTCTGCCAGCGCATTCACATCAGCGGCCGCCGCTCCGCGCACCCCGGCCAGGACCTTCGTGACGCGCGCCTGCGCGATCATCTCGGCGACGTCGGCATCGGTCAGAGGGTGAACGCGAAACGCGATGTCGGCCAGCAGCTCGACGAGCGTTCCGCCCGCGCCGTATGCGACGACGTGACCGAAGGCCGGATCGGCGGTCGCTCCGACCATCACTTCGACACCGCGCGGCGCCATCTTCTGCACGACCGCGCCGGTCATCTGTTCGCCGAGGCGTCGCTTCATGTCCGCGTAGGCCGAGCGAACAGCAGCGATTGAATCGAGACCCAACTTCACGCCGCCCACGTCGCTCTTGTGCAGCAGCGCCGGACCGTACGCTTTGAGCGCGACCGGAAAGTCGAGGAACATCGCGGCGTCGACTGCGTCTTCCTGGTCGCTGACCAGCTCGAGATCAGGAGTGTTAATCCCGACCGCGCGAAGAAGATCGCGGACTTCGAGCGGATTGAGCCATCCGCCGCCGATCGCCACACGGCCGTCGATGATGGAGCGGAGCGTCGTCGCGTCGATGTTCGGAAACCCGATGATGCTGCCAACGGGCGTCCTTCGCCATTCCGCGTACTTCGCTGCGCGAGCAAGCGCGGTCACGGCGCGTTCCGGAAACGCAAATGCCGGAACCGGAGCGAGAGGAGCGGGGACGCCCTGCGCGCTCATGAACGTGGCGATGACTGTCTTCCCCGCTGCGCGCGATGCGCTCTCGCGGATCTTCGCCGCCACGGACGGAGCATCCGTGGGAAGCACAGGGATGTAGATGGCGATGACGGCATCAACATTCTCATCGGCGAGGACGGCATCGAGTGTCTTCGCGTATTGATCGGGACTCGCCGACGCGATCATGTCCACGGGATTGCCGACGCTCGCTGCCGGTGGCAGAAACGCCCGCAGGTCGCGCATCGTGGTTTCATTGAGCGAGGCCAGCTCGAGTCCATTCGCCTCGCACGCATCCGCGGCCAGAATGCCGGGACCGCCGGCGTTGGTGACGATCGCCACTCTTCGTCCCGGCGGAAGCGGCTGGTTGGCCAGCAACGTCGCCACATCGAACATCTCCTCGAGCGTATCCGTACGGATCACGCCCGACTGGCGGAGCAGGTCGGCAACGATGGCATCGTCCGTCGCCATCGCGCCGGTGTGCGACGACGCTGCGCGCGCGCCCGACTGCGATCGTCCCGCCTTGACGACGACGATCGGCTTCTCTTTCCCCACGCGGCGCGCGATCTGCGCAAACTTCCGTGGATTGCCGAAGCTCTCGAGGTACAGCAGGATCACTTTGGTGCGCGGATCTTCGGCCCAGTACTGAATGAGGTCGTTGCCCGAAACGTCGACCTTGTTGCCGACGGAGATGAAAGTCGAGAAGCCGATGTTCAGCGACTTCGCGTAGTCGAGGATGGCCAGGCCGAGAGCGCCGCTCTGACTGGACATGGCCACGTTACCGGCCGGAGGAAAGATCGACGCAAACGTCGCGTGCATGTTCACCGTGGGATCGGTGTTCAGCACGCCCATGCAGTTCGGACCGACCATGCGCATACCCGTGGCGCGGACTTTGTCGAGAAGTCTCTGCTC
>DASXRT010000126.1:0-7768 GCA_036506455.1 Thermoanaerobaculia bacterium | reverse complement strand
CGCGACATGGAACACGTCATTCGTTTCAAAGTCGGCCACGGCTCGATCGACTTTCACGATCTGATTCGCGGCGACGTCCAATTCGATGCCGATCTGATCGACGACTTCGTTCTGCTCCGCTCCGATGAGCATCCGACGTATCACCTGTCGGTCGTGGTCGACGACATCGACATGGAGATCACGCATGTTGCGCGCGGCGACGATCACCTGTCGAATACGCCGAAGCACATCCTGCTGTTCCGCGCCTTCGGTGTCGAGCCGCCGGTCTTTGCGCACCTCCCGCTGATCCTCGGTCCCGATCGCAAGCGCCTCAGCAAACGCACGGGGGCGACGTCGGCGGAGGAGTATCGCGACATGGGAATCCTTCCGGCGGCGCTCTTCAACTTTCTCCTCCTCCTCGGCTGGGCACCGGGGAATGATCGCGAGATCCTCACGCGCGACGAGGCGGCGACGATCTTCGATCTGGCCGACGTCAACAAGGCCCCGGCGGTGTTCGATCAGGAGAAGCTGCTGTGGATGAACGGCCAGCACATGATGCGTGCGACTGCCGACGAGCTCTATCCGCATCTCCAGCCATTCCTCGGCGACAACGCGCCGGCGCTCGACGTGATCCGCAAGGTCATGGAGTTGAACAAGAGCCGGGCGCGAACATTGAAAGATCTCGCCGCCGTCATGCGGCCTTATCTCGCCAGCGATGATGCGATCGCGTACGAAGAGGACGCGGTGAAGAAACACCTCAGAGGCGATGACCTGGCCATTCGACTCAGCGAGTTGCTCGACGCGCTTTCACGCACGGAGCCATTCGATGTGAACACGAGCGAGCGGGCGCTGCGTGCGCTGGCCGAGTCACGCGGATTGACCGCGGGAAAGTACATCCATCCGCTGCGCGTGGCGCTGCTCGGTGTGGGTGCCTCACCGCCGATCTTCGACGTGGCCGTTACGTTGGGGAAGGAACGTTCACTCCGTCGGCTGCAACGGCTGATCGACCGCCTGCCCCAACTGGCCGCCTGATCAGGTGCGCGACGTAGACGATCACGAACAGCGCCGAGCTGATCCAGTGCGCTGCCGCCATGGCCTTGCGCGTGGGGTCAGAGGTGGAGATCTGGAGCAGGTACGCGGAGAGCGTCATCGGCACGATCGCGATCATCGACCAGAGTCCGCTCGGGCGGTTCTGCCGCTCGTACTGGAACTTCAGCCAGATGTGGTTACTGAAGATCCATCCGAAGCCGAAGACGAGAAACGGAGCGATGACGACATGCGCAGCGAGCATGTACGGCTGCAGCGGATGGCTAACCACCGAGAACTCGTCCGCCGGCCGCATGAAGTACTTCATGAAGGCGAACACGGCACCTGTGAGCGCTGTCAGGGCAACGCAGACATGGAGGTAAGTAACCTGCCCGCGGCTCATTTGATCACGTGATGAAGGGCCAGGACTTTTCGCGATGCGTTCACGATCGCTTGCGCGGTGAGGCTGGCCCCGGAGAGCGGGCGAATCGCACGATTGAGCGACAGCTCGCTGTCGAGCTTCCGTCCGAGCATCTGGTCGATCCATCGGCGCTTCGGGAAGTACTCGGTGGGTTCATCGAACGAGAGAATGTCGATCCGATCAATCGTTCCTGACGGCGTCACGATGATCAGGACCGTCTCCGGAAGCGTGCGCACGAGATGCGTATCGAAATATGCGTAACCCAGAACTTTGTCACCGGCGACGCCCATGTAGCGAATGATCATTTGGCCCGTGAATGGCACACCACTCTCGCGCCGGGCATCATCGAGCTGCTGCTGCGTCAGAAAGTATGTCTGGCGCGTCACCTTCGCGCCGGCGGGAAAGGCGCCCGCCAGCGCCTGCGGCAGCGTCATGTAGACGCGCGCCTGCACTGGGAACGCGATCAGAAACAGCGTCAGAAGATATAGCCGACGGCGATGTTCCACTGATTCACTCTCGTGTTCTGGTAATCGACTTTGATGACGGTTTGCGAGATCGGTTTGAACGCCACGCCGAGAGTCGTGATCGTCTGGTTGTTCGCCGGGTTGCGCTCGAAGCCCGCGGGCACGCTGCGCTGCGTATCGAGCTGCTCGTAGCGCGCGTACGGAGTGAAATGGCCGATGGCGTATCCGGCTTCCGTGTACCAGCCGCCGAAGGTTTCCCCGATCGACTCGTCGCCTGTCAGACCGTTCGCGGCGTTGATGCGCGCGGCGTCGCCGATGCTGCCTCGCGCGTAAAGCGCGCGCAGCGAAATCCCGCGGAACTTTGCGTCACTGTGGATCTCGCCCAGGGTTACGCGCCCGGAAAAGTTCTGCGTCTGACCGGAATTGCCCGAGTAAAGCGACCCGCCGAACATGATGCCTTCGAAAGGGTGCCAGTCGGCGCGTCCGACGACCGCCCAATCCTCCGCGAGCGCTTCGGCACCGGCCTGCCGCCCCTCGCGGATCCCTTCTTCGCTGTCGAAGTGCGCCGCGTTGAGACCCGTCACGAGATATCCGCGATAGCTGATGTTGCCCGTTTCTCCGAAAACGCCCGCACCGAGCTCACCCCACGTTGCGGGAATGATCAGCCGTTCGACTGCGGGCCTTCTGGCACCGAGATAGGCGGTGGGCTCGTGCTGCTCATTGATCAATCCGATGGGCAGCAACACGACACCGGCGCGATAGTTCAGCGAAGGCTTCTGCAGAAAGTCGATGTAGGCAAATTCCATCGACACCGCGCCGCCGCTCTCGGTGCTGGCGTGTTCGACCTCGAGCTCGGAATTGAACAGGATCCGATCATTGAACTTGTATCCGGTGTAGAGGACGGCGCGCAGCAGGTCAGCGGTGTCGGCTTCGGACTGGTCGTGATTCTGGTAGATCATCTCGCCGTAGCCGCCGAATGAGACGCCCACTTGTGCGCGATAAACTTTCGAGGCCGCCGCGCCGAGGCCGTACTGCTGGACGCCGGCGGCGACAGGTTTCGCTGCGGCCTGCGGTGTCTTCAGTGCTTCGATCTCCTGCGTCAGGATATCGATCTGCCGCTGCAATTCTTTGAGTCGCTGCTCCGTCTCGCTTTCCTGCGCGAGGAGAGATCCGCAAATCGACAGTGTGACCACAGTGACGATGACTCGCTGCAACATGGTTCACTCCCTTGGGAAGTTTTTCGATCTGACGATCTGATGTGGCGAAATGATGAAGAGCGCCGCGACGTCGTTCGCGTTCGCCCACCGCAAGCCTTCTTCCGGACCCATGACGTACAGCGCGGTGGAGAGAACATCCGCCGTCAGTGCGTCGCCGGCGATGACCGACACCGATCCACGCGGCGGCAGCGCATCGCCGGAACGCGGGTCGATGATGTGGGTGAAGCGGCGCCCACCGATGACGAAAGACTTCTCGGCGCCTGAGCTCGTCGAGAGCGAGGCGTTGCGAAGCGTGACATCGACAATCGCTCTGTCGCGATGCTGCGGATCGGCGATCGATACCAACGACTCGCCGCGCACAGCGATCTGCCCGCCGAAGTTAATGACGACATGCGGCGCGCGGATCGTCGCCAGCATCCGATCGATGGCGTAACCTTTGCCGAATCCGCCTTCCTCGAACGGTGCATCGCCCGACCGAATGTGCGCGAGCGCGGCCACGATCACCTCGCGCGACGGCACGGATCCCTCAGAACGCGTCTTCCATGCGTCAACGAGCGGCCGGATCCTCGGCTCGAAGGCGCCGCCGGTACGATCTCGCCACGTTGTGACACGATCGAGCAACGACCGCAGCTCCGCCGATGGCGCGCTCATCTCTCCGCGATTCAGACGCGAAAGCTCGCTGTCACCCCGCCATGTGCTGATGAGCCTCTCGATACGCGCCGCCTCCGCGAACGCAGCATCGATCTGGTCTTCGGGCGCGCCGATCTCGCACACAGTGCCCATCAGGTACCGAGCCCTGCTCACTTCGACTGCCGGCGCCGTGACTGGAACGAGGGCGATGAGGAGGAATGCGCGGAAGCTCATCGCGCTTCGATGGTGGCGCGATGGTGTGCACGCATGCGATCGATGATTGAAGCGCCCGCGAGCCAGGCCGCACACGCGCCGACCATCACTACCGAAAACCAGCGACCGTAAACACCGACCGGCGAGTACGGCTCCGTCGCCACATGAATCGCTTCACTATGCGGCAACAGCTCCGCCTCGGAGAACTCGTGAATGGAGTAGAAGACGATCTGGAGCGTGAACAGCAACAAAAAAAGTCCGGTGACCTGAAAGAAGCGCTTGACGTTGATGCGATGTCCGAAGTGCGCCCACAACCACGACATCGTCGCCGCAGCGGCGATGCCGAGACCGCAGCCGAGCCAGAAGCCGGCCTGGCGCACCTGGATGAGCATCAGCGCCGTCTCCATCCCTTCGCGAGTGACCATCAGAACGGTGAAGCCGAAGACTGCGACAGTCGCGAGCAGTGGGGACTCATGCGTCGAATGGCGATCGAGACGCGACTCCATGTCTCTTTTCATGCGCGGGGCCGTGCGCCAGACGTGGATGACAAACGTCGCCACGAGCACCGCGGCGACGATGCCGAGGACTCCCTCCCACAGCGGCTGATTGACGTGCTGCAACGTCCAGCCGAGGTAGAAGCTGGCGACGACGGAAACGACGATGCCCCAGTACACGGCGGGACGGAGCCAATCGCGTCCCGTCTTGCGCAGGTAGGCGAGGATGATCGCGACGGTGAGGAAGGCCTCGAAGCCCTCACGAAAAACGATGATCAGGGCGTTGAGCATGACTATTTTCGGAGCTGCATCGCCGCGACCTGAATCATCTTGACGCGGTCGGGCGCGTCGGGCTGTTCACCTTTCCGCTTGCAGGCCTCGCAGACGCCGAGGATCTGGAGATTGTGAAATGTCGGCGTGAAATGTCTTTTCTTGCAGATCTCGCGCTGCCGCTCTTCGAGCCAGGCATCGTGGAACTCGATGACCGATCCGCACGTCGTGCACACGAGATGATCGTGATGCGAGTTTCCGGTGACATGCTCGTAGTGATAGTGGTCCTCGCCGAGATGAACGCGGCGGACCATGCCGGTCTTCACCAGCAGCTCGAGCGTGCGATAGACGGTGGCGCGGGAGATCTTGACGGCTTTCTCCTTCATCTTGAAGAGAAGCTCGTCGGCCTCGAAGTGATAGTGGGTGGAGAAGATCTCGCGCACGAGAGCAGCGCGCTCGCTGGTGAGCTTGAGGCCTTGCTGCTGGAGAAAGGCGGCAAAGCGTTCGACTTCCTTCTGCACGTGAGGCATCGTCGGTATGAACAATTGAGACTGAGTCTCAATTGCAGAAGATAGTGTAGTTCGGGAAACAGCGCGGAGTCAACTACAACCGCGTCCGCGCCGCATCCGCCGCCGCCCGCACCTGCGGCTGCCGCGGATCGATCGTGAGCGAACGGTTCCAGAAATCGAGCGCCCTCCCGTAATCGTGCCTCTTCGCGTAGAAGGTGCCGAGGTTGTTGAGCGCCATCGTCGACGACGGCTGCAGCCCGAGAGCTCGCTCCAGCTCCGGCAGACTCTCCGTGTAGCGGCCCGCCTGCGCCAGCGCCGAGCCGAGATTCGCGGCGATCAGATACGACTGCGGGTAAATCTCCTTCCCCTTGAGCAGCAGATTGATCGCGCGCGAGGTCATGTTGTTCTGCCGGTACAGCGCCGCGAAATCGCAGAACCACTGATCGCCGTTCGGAAGCCCCTTCGCGATCGCCTGAATGAATACGTCATCCGCGGCCGTGTACTGCTGCTTTTCGAAGAGCGTCATGGCCATGTTCAGATAAGGCGCCGGCCGGTTCGGGTTGATGTCGATCGCCTTCTGGAACGCATCGATCGCTTCTTTCGTCTTGCCCTGCTTGCGGAGCTCGATGCCGAGGTTGTTGTAGTACGCGTACGCGCCCCATTGCTGCGGCAGAACGGGTTTCGCCGATGCCGGCTCGACGTTCTGATCCTCGAGTTGCGGTTGCATGCCCAGTGAAGGATCGAGGACGTGACCGATGGCCTGCAGCTCGCGCTGATAGACCCTGCCGTCGGTGCGCACCGGCACGGAAACAGGCCGCTCGCCGAAGAATTCGCTGTAGCTCACCACGCGCACCGATTCCACCGCGGAAATGTCTTTGAATGCCCATCGCACGAGATGTCCAGGCATCTCGACCGATTGCGGAAGGCCAAGGATCGCCAGCACGGAGGGAACGAGGTCGTAAACTGACATCGCGTGGCCGCCTCGCGACGGCAGGACGTGATTTCCGTACGCGATGAAGATCCCCGTGTTGCGATGATCGGAGAGCGCGGCGCGTCCGACCGGCTGCGTCATCGGACGGTTCCTCCCCCATCGAAATCCGTGCGCAGAGACGATGACGACGGTGGTGTCTTCGGTCAGCACCTGCAACCACTCACCGATGAGGCGATCGATCTCCGCGTAGTAATTCGACACTGTCGGCCAGTACTTGCGGTAGCCCTCCTGGCTGATGCCATCGCGATACGGCGGGTGATACGGCGCGAAGAGATGATTGACGGCGTCGGTGCCTTCATAGGTCATGCAAAACATTGTCGGCGCCTGATCGCGATACATGTTGATGGCGACGCGATGATCGCTCCAGGTTTTCGCGAGGACGTTGCGGAAGATGTTGATGGGATTGTTCGCGTCGTTCGAGTTGACGGCGCGCTCATATTCGTTCGCGGAGATGTTCAGGAAACGGCCGATCTGGCTGAAGCCGACGGTCGACGGATCGACTTCGACGGGCGCGACCTTCGGAGCGAGGCTCGCCGGATAGATCGCGTTCTCCAGCAACTGCACCGGCGAGTCGAATACCGCTGTCGCCGACGGCGGAGGCGGCCAATCCGTCCACCAGTTCACCACCACCGCATGTCTCCCGAACCCCTCGGCGATATCCCAGATGGCCGGCGCGCGTCGCGCGTAAGCGTCGACGGGAGAACGCGTGCCGCGATCGAAGAAATCGATCACGCCGTGGCGATCGGGCGTGACGCCGGTGGCCACCGTCGTCCAGACGAGCGGCGAGACCGTCGGCTCGATCGTCTGCAGCGACGCGGTCGTTCCGCCTTTCACGAGGGCCTGGATGTTCGGAATGCGACCGTCGTCGGCGAGCTCCTGGATCAGATCCCAATCGGCGCCATCGATCCCGAAGATGGCGACGCGTCCGGCCACGCCGCGTGCGCTGCGGCGCAACTCCGCCCGTTTATAGCGGAGGAGTGCCTCGCGATCCGGCTCCATCCGCGCAATCTCGAAGGCGGTGACGCTGAGGCCACTGCGCGCGAGGTGCGCGGCGACGATGCGCCGCAACCGGTCGCGACTCGTGCTGAACTGCGAAGTGGGCGAGAGGAGCTCCTCGATCGGCACTTGCGAGGTCACGGCGGAAACGGCTTCGCCGACGCGCGCGCGGATCCATGCACTCCAGCCGTCGGTGACGAGGCGTCGTGCATCGGCAAGTTGATTGCCGACGATGCTGAATCGCAGCCGGTAAGTAACTGTGACCGGCACGCCTTCTTTCGACGTGATGCGAATGACACCGTCGCGCTGTGCCGCTCCTTCGCGCTTCTCGAATGAAAGCCGGTAGTAACGATGCGGCGGCAGGAACGTCACGTAACTGCCGACCGTGCGTACAGCGCCGGTGTGTTTGTCGACGCCGAAGATCAACCGCCGTGATGAGGGAAGGAAAAGCCCGACGAGCAGATAGATCGTGCCCGCCATGCATGCCAGCCAGAATATCGCTCGGAGAAAACGGGAACGAACCACGTGCCTGCGTTATGCGCGATGTTTGCCAGAGGC
>DASXRT010000125.1:0-4262 GCA_036506455.1 Thermoanaerobaculia bacterium | reverse complement strand
TCTCGTTCCGCGCTGGCTGTGCCGGCGTTATTCCGTAACGCTCCGAGCACCGGCTGACAGCTCCGAATGGCTTTGCGTGATTCTCGGTGTGCTCTTGTGCCTCGCCGGCCTGGCACTGTTCGTCACGACGCTTTTTCTATTCGCGAAGCGCGGACGAGGAACGCTCGCACCGTGGGATCCTCCCGTGCACCTGGTCATCGCCGGGCCGTACCGCTTTGTGAGAAATCCCATGGTCTCGGGAGTGCTTCTCATCACGGCCGGTGAGTCATTGATCCTGCGCTCCTCCGTTCACGCCATCTGGGCAGGCGTATTTCTGTTGTTGAACGCGATTTACATCCCTCTCATCGAAGAGCCGCAACTGCATCAACGCTTCGGCGAGGCCTACCGCGAGTACACGCGAAACGTCCCACGGTTTCTTCCGAGGCTGAGTCCGTGGAAATGAAGTCGCTCGATCAGATCCGATCGGAATTCGATCGTATCGCCGACCTGAGTAGCCGCCTTCCCGACGTCCTCGGCCCGCACGAGAGATCTCTTCTGCGCCACCTGCCGAAGGATGCATCGATCGCGCTGGACCTCGGCTGCGGCACCGGAGCGCTGGCGCGGCGCCTCGCGTTGCACTGCAAGCGTGTCGTCGCCATCGATACATCGCTTCAGATGATCCAGCAGGCTCGAACGCGCTCCGCTCGGTTCCCGAATATCGAATTTCACGTCAGCGAAATCGGCGAGTGGCTGGATGCCCATGGATCGTACGACTGCATTACTGCAACGGCGGTCCTCCATCACGTTGAAATCAAGCATATCGTCGAGAAGATCGTTCGCGCTCTCCGATCCGGCGGAACGCTCTTGATCGTCGATGTGATCACCCGCCCCGGCTTGCGCAACCTGCCTGTGAACGCGATCTCCTCGATCATCGCCGGGCTGCGGAGACTGATCGTCTTACGAACGCTGTCGCGCGATCTCGGCAAGGCCTGGCGCGAGCACGGCAGCGGCGAGACATATCTCACGATTTCGGAAGCCCGGCGCCTCTTCGAGCGTCTGCTTCCGGCGTCGCAGGTGCGCCATCACCTCTTGTGGCGCTATTCAGTCGTGTGGACAAAGCCCTAGAATCCGCTGCCATGCGTATCGCCTCGCTCGTTGCACTCCTGTTTACCTGCTCATCGCTATTCGCCGACGATGTCACCGTCATCCGCGCAGCACGTCTGATCGACGGCACAGGCTCCGCACCGATGGCCAACGCGACGATCGTCGTCACCGGCAACAAGATCACCGCAATCGGCAGCAACGTCGCCGTTCCCACCGGCGCGAGAGTCATCGACCTCGGCGACGCGACGCTGATGCCCGGTCTGATCGATGCGCACGTCCATCTTGTCGGTCGTCAACTGGGCGAGCCGGGTTGGGACACTGCATCGGTGAGGGACCTGAACGGCTATGGTGCCATTCGCGCCGTCGGTCACGCGGAAAAGACGCTGCTGGCCGGCATCACGACCGTTCGCAACGTCGGCGCGGCGAACTTCGACGACGTCGCGCTGCGGCAAGCCATCAACGACGGTTTCGTTCGCGGCCCGCGCATGCGCGTCGCCGGTCACGCCATCGGCATCACCGGGGGCCACTGCGACGACAACGGCTACAAGCCCGGCGTCGCCGAGCGAGGTCCGCTCGAGGGAGTCGCGAACGGGCCGGAAGAAGTTCGCGCCGCGGTACGCTATCAGGTGAAATACGGCGCTGACGTGATCAAGACGTGCGCGAGCGGCGGTGTCCTGTCGGAAGGCGATGCGGTCGGCGCGACGCAGTACACATACGAAGAGCTGAAGGCGCTCGTCGATGAAGCCCGCAAGCTCGATCGCAAAGTCGCCGCGCACGCGCATGGAACCGAGGCGATCAAGATCGCGACGCGCGCCGGAGTGTCGTCGATCGAGCACGGCTCGTTCCTCGACGAAGAAGGCGCGCGGCTGATGGCACAGAACGGGACGTATCTCGTGCCCACGCTCTCCGCAGCCGAGGTGGTCGAGAATGCGGCGAAGAAAGGCGTGCTCAAAGGACTGCGCGCGGAGAAGGCGCTCGCCGCGGCGGCGTCGATTCGGAACTCGATCAAGATCGCCATCGCCAATCGCGTACCGATCGCCATGGGCACCGACGCCGGTGTCGGACCGCACGGCGCGAACGCGCATGAGCTGGAGCTCCTCGTGAGCTGGGGCGGCATGCGCCCGCTCGACGCGATTTCCGCCGCCACCATGGGCGGTGCGCGTCTCCTCGGCTGGGACAAGACGATCGGATCGTTGGAGACCGGCAAGTACGCCGACATCATCGCCGTCACAGGCGACCCTTCACAGGACATCTCGCGCGTGAACCGCGTGGAGTTCGTCATGAAGGACGGCGTCGTCTACAAACAGCCCGAAAGAAACTCCCGCTGAAACGCTTCGTATCTCATGAGCGGAGGGAGTCGATGTTCGAGTTATTGGCGCTCTTCGCCGTGCTATTCGTGGGAGGGCTCTTGCTCGTGGCGTTCATTGCGGCGGGCATCGTGTTGAAGACGGTCTTTCACGTCATCTTCTTTCCTATCAAGATCCTGCTGCTGCCGCTGCTGCTGATCGGGCTCGTGATCAAGCTGGCGGTGTTGCTGGCAGTCGCCGGGATCGTGATCGCCGTCATCATTCCACTTGCCATCCTTGCACTCATATTTGCGGCGCCGTTCGTTCTTGTGGCTGCACTCACGTAGAATTGAGCTCGCAGGCGGGATTCTTGCTCTAAAACGGCGGGATGATGGCGAACCGGAAAAGGGCCCTGGTCGTCGATGATGACGATCCGATCAGGAGCATGCTGGCGAAAGTCGTCGAGCGGCAGGACGTCGATGTCGATGTCGCGCGAGACGGCGCGGAAGCGATCGAGCGTCTCGATCAAGATGGTTACAACGTCGTCTTGCTCGATCTGATGATGCCGCGCGTCGATGGTTTCGCCGTGCTGCGGCACATCGAGGACAACTATCCGGACCGACTATCGTGCACGATCATCGCGACGGCGATTCCGGAGAGTGAGGTCCTGAAACGATTCGACAAGCCGGTCTATCGCGTTCACTCAAAACCGTTCGACATGCAGTCGCTCATCGAAGACATTCAGAACTGCGTCGACACGGAACGTCGTCGTCGCACGACGCATTGATCAGCGCGCGCCGTACTGTTTTTCGTAATAAGCCTTGAACTCCGCGCTGCGGTCCTTGATCGCCCGCCACCAGCGCTCGTTCTCCACATACCATCGCACTGTCCGCTCCAGCGCTTCGTCGAAATCGGTGTGGATCCGGAAGCCGAGGTTCTCGAGCTTCGACATGTCGATCGAGTAGCGGCGGTCATGCCCCTGCCGATCGGCAACCGGCATGATCAGCGATTCCGGCTTGCCGAGGAGTTTGAGGATGCGATGAGTGATGTCGCGATTCTCGCGCTCGTTTCCGCCGCCGATGTTGTACGTCTCGCTGGTCACGCCACGGTCGATGATGAAGTCGATCGCCGCGCAGTGATCGGTGACGAACAGCCAGTCGCGGACGTTGCGGCCGTCGCCGTAAAGAGGAAGCGGAAGATGATCGATCGCATTCGTCACGAAGAGCGGAATCAGTTTCTCCGGATACTGCCAGGGTCCGAAGTTGTTCGATGCGCGGGTGATGATTACCGGCAGCCCGTACGTCTGCGCGTATGCGTAGGCCATGCGATCGCCGCCGGCCTTCGACGCGGAGTATGGGTTGCGCGGGTTGAGTGGATCGCTTTCGCGAAACGATCCCGTCTCGATCGAGCCGTACACTTCATCAGTCGAGATCTGGATGAAGCGTCGCAACTTCGGAGCGTGTTTGCGCGCCTCTTCGAGAAGCACGAGCACACCGTGCACGTCGGTCTGGATGAACGTGCCCGCCTCCATGAGCGAGCGGTCGACATGCGTCTCGGCCGCGAAGTTCACGACCACATCGACGCCGCTTCCATCGACTCCCTTGTATGCCTCGGCCACGTCGGCCGGATTGGCGATGTCGCCCTGAAGGAATCGGTAATTCCGCTTCCCCTCGTATTCGGCGAGATTTTCGCGGATGCCGGCGTACGTGAGCTTGTCGAGATTGACGACTTGCGCGTCTTCGCCGTATTTCGTGAATACATAACGGATGAAATTTGATCCGATGAAACCGGCGCCGCCGGTGACGAGGTATCGCATGTGCGGCGCGCATGATACACAATCCGCGCGCGATGCTTCGCGCCGAGCTCAAAGAGCTTTTCCGTCTCGCCCTTCCC
>DASXRT010000124.1:0-20670 GCA_036506455.1 Thermoanaerobaculia bacterium | reverse complement strand
GCTCTCTTCTGCGTCTTTGCGATCGACTTTGTTGACGACCAGCACGGTCTTGCCGGCTTCGGGACGCAGGTCGTTGGCGATGTCGCGATCCTCCGGCAGAACGCCCGCGGCGCCGTCGACGACGAAGATGATGAAGTCCGCGTCATGCAGCGCGCGCCTCGACTGCTCTCGGATCTCATCGGCATACGCGGACATCGGCGAGTCGCCGTACTCGAGACCGCCGGTGTCGGTCAGCTCGTAGCGGCGGCCGTCGTCGAGCGACACGATCTCCATCAGGCGGTCGCGCGTCATTCCCGGCAGGTCAAGAATCAGCGCGCGGCGTTTTCCGGCGAGACGATTGAAGAGCGTCGACTTGCCGACGTTCGGTCGTCCAACGATCACGACGCGTTTCAAACCGCGATCGGCCATGCGAAGTAGAGCAGCAGCGCGCCGGCGACCGTGTTGAAGAAATTCAGCACGCCGTTCGGTACCGGCGATCCGGCGCGGCGGTTCCAGCTCCCGGCGATGCTTTCAAGGTACGAGCCGACGACGGCGCTCAGCGTCACGAGGATGATGACGCGCGTGCGGAACGGGATCGGCCACAGCATCGACGCAGCAGTGGTCCCGACCATCGCCACGATCGCGGCGGCGAGCAGTCCAGCGAGTGTTCCTTCGATCGAGATCGCCCCTTCGGTTCCCGGCTCGACGCGGCGACCCGAGATCGGCAGAAAGGCCCGGCGGCCGATGAGCGGGCCGAGCTCGGATGCGAACGTGTCGGCGGCGGCCGTGGCCAGCGATGCGATCGCCATGAACAGGGCGACGATTGCGAGTGGATGACCGGCGGCGCGCGTCACGGCGATCGCACAGATCGCTGCCACGCCGGCGTTCGAAAACGCGTGTACGAATCCTCGCCGGCCTTCTTTCTCCTGCGCCAGTCCCAATCGCTTCTTGCGGGCGAAGCCGATCTTCGTCGCTGCCGTGCCGATCACGAAGAAGGTCAACAGGGTGACATACAACGGCCAACCGGCCCCCAGAAGGATGATGGCGCCGAGAATCCATCCGCCGATGAAACCGGAAAGATCGACGGTGCGAAGGAACCAGCCTGCCAGTGCCAATGCCGTGTGAATCACGAGCCAGACTCTGGTGCGCGGCCAGACGAGGTAACCGGCAAACGGAATCGATAACAGCGTCAGTGTCACCGCCGCCGCGAAGGGCACCGTCACGTTGTCGTCGACGCGAAGCGGAAGCGACTCGACGACAGCGCCGGCGAGGACCGCGGCGATGACCGCGAAGAGTGAAGGCCCGCGCATCCAGGCGGCGATGGCCGCTCCGGCGGCACCGCCCGCAACGACGAACGCGATGAGACCGCCCCAGGTCTTGTCGCGATTCCATGGCAGTGAGGCGATGCGCATGCGTTTGCCGATGAGCGTCGCGAACCCGTCCCCGAACGCCAGGATCACCCACGCCGCCGCCGCGATCGGCAGGTGGCTGTGGAAGACGAGAATCAGCGCCAGGACGGCCATCGGATACAGCACGATGCCCGCGTCCCACCCGCGCACGTGGCGGGCGACGCGGGTGCCCACGATCCGGTGCAGCACCATGAAGTTGCCCAGAACCGCGCACGCCGCCACGATCGCCGCCGCCCACCAGGGCAGCCATCGCAGCGTGAAGGCAAACAGACCGAAGGCGATGTGAAGCGATTTGCGAAGAGTTTCGTTCGGTTGATGCGTCATCCGCTGCTTACAATACTTTCCAGCGATGCCTGACTCCAGCCCTACCCCCCTCCTCTCCGTCGTCGTTCCCTGCTACAACGAGCGGGCGACCGTGGCGGAGCTTCTGCGTCGCGTGAAGGAAGTGCCGATCGACAAGGAGATCATCGTCGTCGACGATGCGTCGACGGATGGCTCGCGCGACGTCGTCGCCTCACTCGCGCAGCAATGGCCGGAGATCCGCCATCTGCTTCAGGACGTGAATCAGGGGAAAGGTGCGGCGATCCGCCGGGGCATCGCCGAGGCGCGCGGCGACATCGTGCTGATTCAGGATGCCGATCTCGAGTACGACCCGGAGGAGTACCCGAAGCTCGTACAGCCGATCATCAACGGTCACGCCGACGTCGTCTATGGCTCGCGCTTCGAAGGTTACCCCCGCCGCGTCATGCTCTACTGGCACCGCCTCGGAAACACGTTTCTGACATTCCTGTCGAACATGACGACGAACCTCGACCTCACCGATATGGAGACCTGCTACAAGGCGTTCCGCCGCGAGGTCATTCAGTCGATTCCCATTCGCTCCAATCGCTTCGGCTTCGAGCCGGAGATCACAGCGAAGGTCGCCAAGCGCGGCTATCGGATCTTCGAAGTCCCGATCTCCTATTACGGCCGCGATTACTGGGAAGGAAAGAAGATCAATTGGAAGGATGGGCTCAGCGCCATCTGGACGATCCTTCGCTACGGACTTCTGTGGGATCCGAAGAGCGAGCCGCGAACGTTCACGACGATCCGGCGTCGCGGACGGCTGAAGCGATACAACAAGTGGATCTGGGAGCGCATGAAGCCGTTCGTCGGTCAGCGCGTGCTGGAAGTGGGCGCCGGATCGGGTGCGATGACTCGGTTTCTCTATGGACGGGAGCTGATCGTCGCGACCGACAAGGAAACACCTTATGTCGATCGACTGCGGAACGCGTTTCGGCGCAGACCGGGAATCATCGTCGAGCGTCTCGACCTCGACTCCGACGACGCGCTCGATCTTTCGCGTTACTCATTCGACACGGTCACATTGATCAATGTGCTCGAACACAGCAACGACGACGATGCCGCTCTTCGCCGCGTCCATCAGCTTCTGATGCCGGACGGACGCATCATCATCTTCGTGCCCGCGGGCAAGGAGTTGTATGGCAGCCTCGATCGAGGCATCGGTCATCAGCGGCGTTACGAGCGCGACGAACTGGTGGAGAAGCTGACGCGCGCCGGATTCGAGGTCGAACACGCGTCCTATCAGAATCAATTCGCCAGGCTGGCCTGGATCATCAACTCCAAGCTTCTCGGACGTAGCGCCCTTCCGGCCGGGCAATCGCGCATCTTCGATTACCTCGTCCCGCTGCTGCGCGCGGTGGAGGGAGAGAACCCGTCGAGTGGGTTGAGTCTCATTGCCGTGGGCAAGAAACAAAACGGCCCTCACCCGGCCCGGAGCCTGTCCCGAGCGGAAGCGAGGGAGGCCTCCGCCCTGCGATGAAGCGCGCCGCCGTCATTCTGGCCGGCGGAGCGGGAACGCGGCTCATTCCGCTCAGCTCCGAAGACAACCCGAAGCAATTCCTGAAATTGTTCGACGGGCAGTCGCTGCTGCAGAAGACATTCGCGCGGCTGAGTCGCATCGCCGCCGACATCTATGTTTCGACGATTGAACGCTATCGACAGAAGTGCATCGAACAGCTTCCGCATCTGCCGCCCGGGAATGTGATCACCGAGCCGGCGCGGCGCGACACCGGGCCGGCGATTGCGCTCTGCACGTTCACGATCGAATCGCGGCTCGGCGAAGCGGTCGTCGCGTTCCTTCCCTCCGACCACTACATCGGTGACGAAGAAGCCTTCGCGCGAGTTCTCGGCCGCGCATTCGAGCACGCCGAACAGACCGACGATCTCGTGACCATCGGCATCGAACCGACCGAGCCCAACACCGGCTTCGGCTATCTCGAGCTCGGCGAGGAGATCGCGCCGGGTGTCGTCCGCCTGCGTCGATTTACGGAGAAACCGTCGCCTGAGCGCGTCGAGGAGTTCCTGCGCGGCGGGAACTACGCGTGGAACGGGGGAATCTTGGTCTGGCGTACGAGCGTGTTTCGACGCGAGCTCGAGCGCGTGGCTCCGGAAATCGCTCTCGTGAGTCTCGAGAATTACGATGGAATGCCCTCGATCTCGATCGATTACGCGCTGATGGAGAAAGCGCGAAACGTGGTGACTGTGCGTGGCGAATTCGGATGGTCGGATGTGGGTTCGTTCGAGGCGCTCAGGCGCGTGGGCGTGGAGGTGTGAAAATTCTTGACGCGTTATCCCAGAGAATCTTTCGTTCGATGTCAGCGCCGAGTCCGAGCGCGCGGAACTCATCGACATTCTTCTTCATCGAGACCACACCGGGCGATGGCCAGTCCGTTCCCCACAACGCTTTGTCCGCGAAGTCAGAGAGGCGCGGCACGTACTTCGATAACGACTTCGGCGGTATGCCGGAGACATCGATGTACACGTTCCGATGCCTTCGCGCAAGAAATGCGGCCGTCTCGCTGTGCAGCGGCCGGCCGGCGTGCGCGAGGATGATCGTGAGCTTCGGAAAATCGATCGCGACGTCGTCGATCGGCATCGGATCGGCGTACACGTTCCGCGCCTTCGGAAAAATCGACGTGCCGGTGTGAAACATCACCGGCACGCCGCGGGTCTCGCACTCGCCATAGATATCCGCGAGCTGGGGCAGATCACTTCGATACTCATTGGCTGAGAAAAGCTGATGCGGCGGATGGATCTTGATCATGCCGATGCCGAGGTCGAGGACGCGACGGATCTCGTGGCGGGTGTCGATCTCGTGCAACGGATTGACCGAGCCGACGGCCACGAGGCGATCGCGATGATCGCTCGTGAAGTTCGCCACCCAGTCGTTCACTTCCCTCGTGAAACCCATCACATCCGGCGACACGTAGTTGATACAGCAGGCGCGCTCGACATCGTTGGCATCGAGAAAGCGCAGCAACGCGTCGGGCGACGACAGCGCTTCGCGCGCATCGCGATGCGCGCCGTCGTCGATCAGCGGAAGGATCTCCGGCCTGATCATCGACCATGGTTGGACGTGCACGTGACAGTCGAAAACACGCATCGCGTCAGGCGTGCATCACCAGCCGCATGCAGACGGCGCTCTTCGGACAGGCGTCCTGGAATTCCCGCGATGCGAGAAGCTGCGGATGAACTTCGCCGCGACCGATCTTCTGGAATCCGCGCTTTCCGAAGTAGTTCTCCGCTGTGGTGGTCAGGAGGTAGAACTCATGGAGACCGCTTGCCTTCAAGCGGTCGAGCAACTGCCGCACGAGCTCATGGCCGACACCGTGACTGCGGCATCCCGGAACGACAGCCACGGAGCGGATGAGGGCAGCGCTCTGATACGTCTCCGCGCCGGCGCATCCAACGATTTCGTTTCCCGATCGTGCGATGACGAATGACCGCCAGTGATCGTCGACGCCGGAGGTCGGAAGATGGTCAGCGATCAGGATCGCTTTGATCTTGTCAACGTCGGCCTGCTCAGCCGCCGAGATGATGATGTCATCCACCGCCGCGATCATAAAAGAAAAAAGGCCGCGCTGACGCGCGGCCTTCCGAATGCACATCAGAGTTGCTAATGCTCGCTTTCACTGCCCTTCATGCCGGAGGAATCGACGCTTCCGCTCTGGCGTGAGCTCGGCTCGAGGTTCTCCGACTGTCCGATCTTCTGTCCGAATTCGGCATCAGAGATGTTCTCTTCCTGCCCTCGCTTCGAGGAAACATCGCGGTTCACATCGCCGGCATCTGTCGGGCCGGAACTACGGCTCAGCTTGTCTCTGTCGCGATTCTCCATGGTCAATCAACCTTCCTTTCGTCTGGTTGTGGGGCACGATTACCCACTTATTTGTAGTGCAACAGAGGTGCCGAAAGTGCTGGCAATGGTGGCTCTAAGTCACCGCAGCTCAAAGATTACGGACAGGCTGTACGCCACTTCCTGCGACCCCGCTTCAACCGGCACTTCCGACACGACGGCGGCCTCGGCTCGCATCGCCATCGGCCGCGCCATCGGATAGGGCGGAGCAGCCTGTATGCCTTCGGTGATCGTGATCGCGCGGCCGAGGGTGCGACCCGCAGCCTGAGCGAGCAGAACCGCTTTGGCGCGCGCCTCGTCGTACGCGGCGCGCATCGCCTGGTCGCGTCCTTTCGCGGGATCAGAGACTTCGAACTGCAAACCTGACGATTGATTCACCCCGGCGTTGAGCGCAGCTTGGAGCAATCGACCGACCTCGCCGATGTTTTCGCGCCTCACCGTGATGCTGTTCGACACCTGATATCCGAGGATGCGCGGGAGCTTGCCTTGTCCGTAGTCCTGCTGGGGCCATATCGAGAAGTTCGACGTGCGGACGTCTTTCTCGGTCGCTCCCGCTTTCTTCAGTGCAGCGATGACCGCGGCCACTTTGCTGTTGTTCTCGTTGACAGCAGCATCGACGCTCTCGCCGACGGTCTGCACACCGACGGTGAAGCTGAAACGATCGGGGGTAACCGACGCGCGTCCTGTTCCCGTCACGCTGATCGTTTCGGGATACGGGATCCTCGGCTCGCGCGGAGGGATCGGTGTCTGCGCCTTTGCCGCGACGCTGATGGCGAGAGCGAGAATGGCGGCCAGAAATGTCCTCATACTTCCTCCTCGTTAATCACTTAGAATGGCGCGCGCTCGCGCCTGCACGGACGAGTTTCCGATTGGCAGATCCCAACGATAAGGTGCCCGGTCAAGCATCCGGCCGATACTACGTCGATTCCCAGTGTATCGATTGCGATCTCTGTCGCGAGACCGCGCCGGCAAACTTCATCCGCAACGATGAAGCAGGATTCTCCTTCGTCTACAAGCAGCCGGAGACGCCTGAGGAAGAGACGCTGTGCAAAGACGCGCTGGATAATTGCCCGGTCGAGGCGATAGGGAATGACGGGAGTTCTTAGCTGTTAGCTCTTAGCTCTTAGGAGGCCCCCTCCCGCCCCGTTCTCCTAACAGCTAAGAGCTAACAGCTAAGAGCTGCTATCAGTGCATCCTCTTGTCGACCGTCACCTGATCGTGCCAGTCGTCGGCGAGCAAAACCTCGATCAGCTCCTGCAACTCTTCCATGTGGAACGGTTTGGTGAGCGCGGCGGTCATGTTGTTGCCTTTCGTGATCGTCAGGATGTCGCCCTTCCCTGACGCCACGACCACCGGCGTCTGCTTCCCCTGCTGGACGTACCAGGCGATCCATTCCTCTCCGCTCATGCCGGGGAGATTGAGATCGAGGAGGATCAGTCGCGTGTCAGGATTCGCTTGCAGAATATTGATGCCTTCGACCGCGCCGGAAGCGGAGAGGACCTCGTAGCCACGCTTCTGCAGGTAAGACTTGTAGAGCGCGAGCACATCAGGATCGTCTTCGATCGCGAGGATCTTATTGTGGGCCTTCTGCCGAGACGTTTCCAACATGGGGTTGCTCCTGCCCAGTCTCCTTGCGATTTCCGTGCAAACTGCTGAGTGTTGAATAATTAATGGGTGGGAATCGCGCTCTGGATATTATGCGGAGTGGCCGTATTCGCCGCCTCGCGCGCGATTCCGCCGGGCCGGCCGCCGCGGTATGGGGGCGAACTGATCACCGCGCTCTTGATCTCGTTCGGCGCCGGTCTTGCCGCGACAGCGCTCGACTTCGGAGGGTGGAATGAGATCGACTGGCGCGCGGCTCTGTTTGTCGCAGCTTGTGCGTTCGCCGCGCTCGGGTGCCATCGCGCCGTGCGGCTCGCGCTGCGGAGAGTCGCGTAACGGTGATCCGCGGCGCGATCACGATCATCCTCTTCGTGCTGAATCTCATCCTCTGGGGCATTCCCGTTCTGCTCCTCGGACTCGTGAAGTTCCTCCTGCCGAAGCGAGAGTCACGGCGCGCGCTGCGATTGACACTCGCGGAGCTCGGCGATCTCTGGGTCGCGGGGAACAATCGCATCATCGACCGCATGCTGACGACGCAATGGGACATCAGCGGCGTCGAGGGGCTGCGCACCGACGCGCACTACCTCATCGTGAGCAACCACATCTCCTGGATCGACATCGTCGTCCTTTTCCGCGCCTTTCATCGACACGCCGCGTTCATCCGTTTTTTTCTCAAGCATGAGCTGATCTGGTTTCCCATCGTGGGCCAGGCGTCCTGGGCGCTGGACTTCCCCTTCATGAAGCGCTACAGGCCGGAGTTTCTCGAGCGCCATCCCGAAAAGCGCGGCCGCGATCTGGAGACCACGCGCCGCGCCTGCCGGCGCTTTCGCCGCATTCCCGTCACGATTCTCAACTTCCTGGAAGGAACGCGCTTCACGGCCGAGAAGCATGCCGATCAGGAGTCGCCGTACCGGCATCTCCTCCGCCCGCGCGTCGGCGGCATCGCCTTCGTCCTGGCCTCGCTCGCCGAACAGATCGAGACGATCGTCGATGTGACCCTCGCCTATCCACGGCCCGATGCGACGTTCTGGGATTTCGCGACGAACCGAATCGATCGGGTGATCGTGCGCGCGCGAGTCATCGACGTAGCAAAAGAGTTCCTCACGGAGAACATCACCGAGCCCGGTCCGGCCCGCGATGACTTCAAGGAGTGGATCCACGAGCTGTGGCGGGAGAAGGACGAGCTCCTGGACGAATTGCGTACCGTGGTACACTAGTACCATGGTAGAAAGATACGAAATCGAGCGCGTCCAGACCGGCGTGCGCCTGGAGAAGCGGATCCTGAAGGTGCTGAAGGGTCTCGCCGAATACCACGACCTCTCGCTCGGCGACCTTCTGGAGGGCATCGTGCTGCACGCCTTCGAAGGGAAGCTCCCCTTCAAGACCGAGAGCCTCAAGAAGATTGCGGAGCTGAAGAAGGTCTATCGGCTCGATCTGAATGCCTCGGCCAGTCATAGGCTCGTGGAGCGGAAAAAGGTCGTACGTCGTGGGTCGTAGGTACTGTGGCATGACTGACCGCGAACTCGTCGCCGCCTTCGAGAACTGCACGCTCACTGAGTTTCACCACCGTGACCACGTGCGCGTGGCCTGGTGCTATCTCCGGGAGGCGCCGCTTCTCGTGGCGCTCGAGCGCTTCACCACCTCGCTCAAGCGCTTCGCGGCGGCGGCGGGAAAGCCCGGCCTGTACCACGAGACGATCACCTGGGCGTATCTCTTCGTCATTCACGACCGCATGCGCGAAGGCGAAGACTGGCCCACGTTCGCCCAGCGCAACCCCGATCTCCTCGGCTGGAAGCCATCGATTCTGGATACGTATTACCATCGCGAAACTCTCGCGTCCGCTCGGGCCCGGGACTCCTTCGTGTTCCCGGACCGCCGCTAAACTACGAAGATTTTCGTTGACCATACGAAACCCTTCGTATAGCTTGTCCGTAATCAGGTGAGGCCAGGCTCATGAGCGAACGACCCATCCCCCGACCCACCCATGCCGAGCTGTCCATCCTGCGCGTGCTTTGGGAACGCGGTCCGAGCACCGTTCGCGAAGTGCACGATGCTCTCAGCAGCACGCAGGCAACCGGCTACACCACGGTTCTGAAGCTGATGCAGATCATGACCGAGAAGGGGCTCGTCGTGCGCGATGAGTCGGAACGCGCGCATGTTTACGAAGCGCGGCACAGTGAGCAGCGGATGCAGCGTCAGATCGTCGCCGATCTCGTCGAGCGTGCGTTCGGCGGCTCATCCGCGAAGCTGGTGATGCAGGCCCTTTCTGGACGAAAGGCATCCGCCGCGGAGCTCTCCGAGATCCGCGAGCTTCTCGACAGACTGGAAGGAGACAAGCGATGAGCACAACCGATCTTCTCAGCGGTCCGCTGGCGCAGGCGATCGGCCTGGCGCTGTTGCACGCTCTATGGCAGGGAGCAATCGTGGCCGGTGCTCTGGCTGCGGTTCTGGCCTTGATGAGCCGGCGAAGCGCCGCGCTGCGCTACGCGGTTGCCTGCGCCGCCCTCGCGCTCGTGTTCGTGCTGGCAGTTGCCACCGCATGGCGTTCGTACACGCCGCGCCCGGCAGCGATGATCGCGCCGCAGATGATGATGCCGGTCGCCACTGACGACGCCGTGCTGATCGCGGCTTCCGACACGCCGCGAACGTGGAACGATCGATGGCTCGAAGGGCTGGCGGCGATCCGCACGCACATTCCGCAGATCGTCGTCGTGTGGCTCGCCGGTGTGCTGATCCTCACCCTTCGCCTGGCGTTGAGCTGGTCGCGTGCGCGCGCTCTCGCGCACCGCGATGCAGTCGCCGCCGATCCGTCGTGGCAACGTGTCGCGACGCGATTGTCGGATGCTTTCGGGTTGCGCGCCGCGGTCCGCCTCGTCGTCTCGAACGCCGTCGAGGTTCCGAGCGTCGTTGGCTGGCTCAAGCCGGTCGTCCTTTTGCCGATCAGCAGCTTCAGCGGGCTGACGACCGAACAACTGGAGATGGTTCTCGCCCACGAGCTTGCGCACATCCGCCGCCATGACTTTCTGGTCAATGCGCTACAGTCGGTCATCGAGACGCTGCTCTTCTATCACCCGGCCGTGTGGTGGCTCTCGCATCAGATTCGGATCGAGCGCGAGAACTGTTGCGACGATCTGGCCGTCTCCGTCTGCGGCGATGCCATTCAATACGCACGCGCGCTGGCGCAGCTCGAGGAGCTCCGCGCTCCGGCTCTGGCGATCGCAGCCAACGGCGGATCGCTGATCGAGCGCGTCCGGCGGCTCGTCGTGTCGCGCAGCGAGCGCAGTCTCTTCTCCACCGGCTGGACCGCCGCCGCGGCGATGGCGAGTTTCGTTCTCCTGCTCGCGCTCACGACTGCTCCGATGCTGGCCGAGCGACGCGCCCAACCGGCACCGAAGCCGGCTCGAGCGCAAGTCGACGTGAAAGCGCCGCAAACGCCGCCACCACCGCCCGCTGTTGAACCGCAGGATGAGAGCGATGACACTGAACCGCCTGAACCAATGGATGTCGACGTGAATGTCGAGCCGATGATCGCGCCGCCGGCGATGCCTGCGATCGCTCCCATGGCGATGGCTACGGCCATCACGCCGATGCCGGACGATGAGGATCAGACTCCGTCGGCTACTCCGCCGGGGAAACTCTCGATCGACGATCTCATCGCGCTGCGCGTCTCCGGCGTTACGCCCGAGTACACCAGCGAGATGCGCGCCGTCTTCGGCGATTCGCTGCGCATTCGCGACATCGCCTCGATGAAGATGCAGGGCGTCTCCGCGGACTACGTTCGTCAGATGCGCAATCTCTTCGGTGAAAAGCTGAGCGCGCGCGACATCGTCAGCCTGCGCGTTCAAGGCCTCACGCCCGACGAGGTCAGCAAGTATCGAACGATGTTCTCCGAGCCGCTCGGAACGCGAGAGGTCGTTTCGCTGAAGGTGATGGGCGTGACCTCCGACTATCTGCGCGAGATGCGCGCGGCCGGTGTCAATCTCAAGACCGCGCATGACGCGACATCGCTTCGCGCCGTGGGCGTCACGCCGGCATTCGTCAAGCAGCTCGCCGATGCGGGTTATCCGAATCTGAGCGTCCGCGATCTCCGCCGTCTGGCCAGCAACGGCATCAACGCCGATTTCGTCCGCGAGATGCAGAAGTACCACACCAACAAGTGAGGATCCGCACATGAAGCGACTCCTGATCGCAATCTTCGTGGCGCTGCTGATCCCCGCCGCCGCGGTGGCGGACCTTCACGGCGCCTGGACGATGACCGAAGGTGAGGACGGATGGCTGTACCTGCACTTCATGACGGGGCAATGGAACAACTGGGGTCATTCGATGATGCCGATGGATCTCGGCATCGACAAAGCGACGATTCACGCCACGACGGTGACGCCGGTGAAGTTCGAGCTGCGCCGTGAAGCGGGGACGATCAGCTTCGAGGGGACGTTCAAGCTCGGCGACGGCGCGGGACAGTTCTACTTCACGCCCAATCCCAACTTTGCCTCCGCGATCCGCGGTCTCGGCATCGAGGACGATCTCCAGGTCGATCGTTCCGATGATGAGAAGCTGCTGAGCCTGGCCCTCGCTGACGTGACGGTGGCTTACGCGCGGTCGATCAAAGCGCTGTTCCCCGCGGTCACGTTTCGCGAAGTCAGGCGGGCGCGCGGCACGAATGTGACCCCGGACTACGTCGCGCAAATGCGCGCGGCGGGCGTCAATTTCGGCACCGCGCGCGAGGCCGCACGACTCAAAGAGCTGAACGTCACACCGAAGTACATCAGCGATCTCGCCGCCGCCGGCTACAAGAATCTCTCCTACGATCAACTGAGACGTCTCGCCACTCACGGCATCACGGCGGAGTTCATCCGGCGCATGTCGAACACGACCCGAAAGGACCAGCCATGACTCGGCGCATCATCCTCGCTGTCTTCGTGTTTCTTCTCGCGTTCATCGCGCGCGCGGACATCCGCGGATCGTGGACCGCCTCAGCCGAGGAGAACGGCAAGCTCCACTTCAATTTCGTGCGCCGGCACAGCAACAACGGCGAAACGATGACGTTGTCGCAGTTCAGTGGGCTGACCGAATCGCAGGTCCGCGCCGAGACGCAGACGCCCGTGCAGTTCACGATGCAGCGCGAGGCCGGGACGATGTCGCTGGAAGGGACGTTCAAAGATGGATTCGGCGCCGGTCAATTCTCCTTCACTCCAAACCGCCGCTATCTCGACGAAGTCCGCTCCCTCGGCGTCGACACGAGCGAGATCACCGAAGACAAAGACGATATCGACGAGCATCTGATGGCGCTCGCCGTGCAGGACGTTTCGACCGCGTACATCAAATCGATGCAGGCCGCCGGATACCGCGTCGGTCTCGAAAAGTATCTGGCGATGCGGATCTTCAACGTCAGCCCGCAGCTCGTCGCGGAATTTCGCGACCTCGGTTTCGACAAGATCGACGCCGATGAGCTCATCGCTACGCAGATTCATGGCGCCACGCCGAAATACATCCGCGAGATGCGCGCGGCCGGCTACACGAGTCTCGATCTCGACGATCTCGTCGCCACGCGCATTCACGGCGCCACCCCCGCGTTCGCGAAAGAGATGAAGGACCTCGGCTACGACGTGAAGATGGACGACCTCGTGTCGTTCCGCATTCATGGCGTGACTACCGCGTTCATCCGCGAGCTTCGCGACCTCGGCTACACGAAGGTTCCCGCCGATGACCTCTTGTCGATGCGCATTCACGGTGTGACGCCCGCCTTCATCCGCGAGCTGAAGGACGCCGGTTACGAGCACATCCCCGTCGAGAAGCTCATCGAGATGCGGATTCACGGGATCGACGCGCGATTTGTGAAGCGGATGAACCGGCGCGCGCCGTAGCACGCGCCGTCCTGAGCGGCGAGCCATCAGCGAGCAGCGAAGGAGCTCCTCATCGAGATCCTTCGCTGCGCTCAGGATGACGGCCGTTGACGGCCGTCACGTAACGGACGTCACCGCCTCCCTGCACGAGCCGGAAGGGATGAACCTCGACTGAAGGATCAGCGCCTTCTCCGCGATCGCGCATGACGACGACGATTCCGCGGCTCACGCCCATCGGGCCGGCAGCGAAGTAACGAACGCCGACGTGATACGTCCCGCGATCGATCAGCCCGGCGCGGATGACTTCGGGACCGAGACCCTGTGTGATGTCCTCGTAGAGCGTCAGGCCGGAACGATTCTCCTTGTGGCCGTAAAAGCACTCCTCACCGGCCGGATCGACGACGTGCAGATCGACATCGTTCGCGTCGGTCTCCCACGCCAGTGACACGCGCAGGGCATCGCGACGAGAGAGATCGACGCGAAATTCGCGTGCGCGCTCGACGATTTCGTTGCGCCGTTGCGGCGACTTGTTGATGATCGTTCGATAGACGTACGCGAGCTCTTCGCGCACCACGCGCTGCGCATCGCCGTACCAGTTCGGGAACGTCTGCCGCGTGGCTGATTCGAGCACCTGCGCGGCCTCTTCGGCACGGCCATCGAGCCAAAGCATCAGGGCGAGATGCCGGTAGCTGTTGACTCGATCGGGGCGCAGCTCGAGCGCGCGCCGGAGCGGCGTCTCGGCGAGCGACGCTCGCCCCACGCGCACCAGAAGCAGGCCGGCGCGTTGCAGCAACTCCGGCTTCGACGCCGCCACTTCGATGATCGAGCCATACGCGCGCGCCGCTTCGTTGCGATCGCCGAGATGTTCATCGGCGCCGCCGAGGACCTCGTAGACCTGCGGGTTCTCCGGATCGTACGGCTGCCATGCCAGAGCGAGGCTACGCAGATCTCGCCACAGTTCCAGCGCGGCGAACGCCTCGCTCAACTGGTTGTAAACCTCGCGATCGCGCGGATCGCTCTTCAGCTTGCGCTGCAACGCTTCGATTGCATCGCGTGACGGCAACGTGCGATGGGTCCATGCCGTATCGACGCGTTTGTTTTCTTCACGACGCGGAGGAGGCGGCGGCGTGGTCATCGGTGCAGGAGCCTGCCTCGAAACGGTGATGCGTTCCGCAAGCGCATCGTGCGCAGCGGCGACCGGCGCCGCCGGCGCGATCGATTCCGAAACTGCGCCGGTGGCGACGGCCTCGTTCGCTGGGGCAGCAACGGCCGCGCTTTTGCGCACTGGTATCGTTACTGGTAATGGTCGCGGTTGTTCCGTGCGGCGATCGATGCGCGCGATGCCGCCGGCGTCGATCGTCAGGATGGCCGCGAGCGCGCGGCGATCGAGTCCGAAGCGCTGGTAATCCGATTCGCTCTCGAGGACGAGCATGGTCGTGCGCGGGATGACGACACGCTGCTCAACGCTGATCCTCACCTGCTCCGTCTGCAGCGCGCGGCGCACGGCTTCCGACGATTCATTCGCTTCGCGCTCCGCGAGAGACTCGAGGTAGGCGCGGTACGCTTCGCGTTCGAGCAGCGGCTCGAACTTGGCCAGGTGGAGGACGGGCGCCCCCGCCAGTCCATTGAGTCGCACGCCCACCTCCCCGCCCGCCCGTCTCTTGCCAAGGACGATGACTTCATCGCCCGGCTGCACGTCGTCGACGTGTGTCGGATAGATCCACTCCGCTCGAGCGTCGGTGATCTCAAATGACGCCCCGAGCGGCTTCCGCAAAGCCTCCGCCGCAGCACGTGCGTCCTGTTCGAGCGACTCCGTGAATGCCACGCGAGCGATGCGACCCCGCCCCGCGGTCAGCGCTTTCGCGACACTCGCCTCTTCACGCGAACCGAGGATCAAAGCATTGACACGAGCGGCGGCAGGAATCGCGTGAATCGCATTGGTGAGGTCGTTCGATTCCGTTCCGCCGAGGGTAGCGACGAAATCGCTGACGAAGACGATGTTGGGAAGGTGTTGCTCCTTCGCGGCGTGTCGCAGCGCCGACGCGAGATCCGTTCCGCCGAGAAAGCGGCGCGCCTCGAGCAGAGCGCGAATCGAGCGCGACATCTCCGACGCGGTACCGGCGCCGAGAACGGCTACGTCGTGATCGAAGGCATTCACCTGCACGCGATCCGTGGTTGGCAGCGCGGCGAGAATCATCGTCAGCGCGTCGATGCGGTGCTCCGCCCCCTCCGCGCCCGAGGCCGAGGTGTCGACGTAGAAGAGCCAGTCGTGGGACTCGCGCGCATCGCTGCGAAGTCGGACCTGCGGCCGGAACGAAGCGAGATAGAAGTCGCCGGCGGTGAGCACGCGCGCGGCCGTTGCATCCGCCTCCGAGCGCCAGGAGAGCGCAATGTCGCGCGCCGGCGTGTAGTCACTCTCGTCGAGAGAACAGACGTCGGTCGTGCTGTGAGCTAGTTGCGATGGCGTCGATGCTTCGCCCGACAGCGGTGATACGAATGCGCGAAATGTGAAGTGCTCCACATGCGAGATCCCGCGCAGCGGGAGGGTGTAAGTCCGCACGCCATCGCGCAGCGGCAGCAGCACCGAGTACGACAGGAGGATGCGCACGGAGGCATTGGCCTCGATCGGGAAAATGCGCGCCGAGAAGCGGTTCCCCTGATCCTGCTCGAGCAGCGCGGGATCTCGCATCTGATGCAGGAATTGCTCGTAGACCTGATTCGCGCGAAGCCGTTCCACGACTTCGCCTTCCATCAACTGTCCGTTGACCTCTTTCGCGAACCGGCTGATCGCCGCATTTGGCGGAAGAGTGCAGGCGAATCGCCCCTCGATGCGCCGCGGCTTCGGATTGCGAAAGCGAAACTCGAGCTCGGTGAGGGACAGCATCCCGTGGATCGCGGTGCGTGCCGAAAGTTGCTCGAGAATCAGCTCCTGCCCATCAGCATCGGAAAGAGAAATTGGAGCAGTGCTCTGCGTGGTGGCGACTCCGGCGGTGATTCGTTTCGGTTGTTCCTGCGGTTCCGCGATAGCCAGCAGGCAAACCATGGCCGCCAGAACCAACGCCGCAGTGAGCGCGAGCGAGCGTGAATACGTTTGCATCGACTTCCTCCGCGACATTGGACACGGCTGGGCCGCGGGAGGAAACCGATCAGTGCTTGACCGCACGACGCCTCGAAGGAAGGCGCGACGGTTGCCAGCCGAGCTGCACGACCTCGAAGTCGCCGGCCTTCAACGCGGCGAACGCCGGATTGAGGAGGTCGTTGACCCAGCGCGCGTCGTAGGTCCCGCTGACATACATATCGCTGCCGTTGTCGGCGACGATGAGGCCATAGCTCTTCATGGCCTGAAAGATTTTGCGCAGCGGCTCGGCGAACGACGAAAGATCCTTCGATGCTTTCAATCGCAGGCGTGCACCCATCGGTAACGCGCCCGTCGTACTTCCGGCGCGATGCGAGGCCGGATACACATATCCGTTCGTCGCACGAACGGTGACGCGAAACGCATGGCGAATGGGATCGGGAGCATAGACTTCGTCGTAGCGAACGAGGCCCGGCAGAATCGCCAGCCCCGCAGCGTCGGCACTGGTCCACCCTTCGGGCCGGCGACCGTTCGAGTCGAGAAGAAACACGGCCCCTGATCCCGCTTCCCATCGCGAACCGCTCCAGCGCAGGGCGTACAGCTCATAGAGCAGACGGTTGTCGCGATCGACGATGAGCATGTGCCGATCGCCATCGGCCCGCGGGTCGTTTCCCGCCAGACCACCTTCGATCCACTTCTGCTGCGTCTTCGCTTCCTCGGGAATCGGATAGCCGGGCGGGCGGCCGGGCGCACTGAGATCGCTCTCATCGTCGTAATCGAAGACGACCGGAACGAGCGGCTGCGCCGCCGAAACGACGATGTACGGCATCCCGTAGATCGGCGCGTCGGCGTCGCCGCTGTCGCCGCCGAAGTCGGGATGCATTCCCCGCCCGGCACCGATGAATGAGACAAAAGCGGCGCTGTTGGCATCGACAGGCGCGCCGCTGACGTCCGTGTTCCACCAATTGTCCAGCGGGAAGAGCGGAAGAGGAGATGGAAGCGTGCCGCCGCGCGCAGGTGTCTGCGCAAGGGCTGCGGCCGCGAGCGAAAGAGCAAGCAACGCGACGGCGACTCTCATGGGCATTCAATGTCGATTCAGCGCCGCCCGCCGTCGGTGCGCGCGATCACAGCGAGTGCTACGCGCCTCGCGCCGCCTTGATCAGCGCTTCCATGTGATTGAGGTAGCGCTCGAACGCGCGCCGTCCGGCGGCCGTCAGCGAATACTCGGTCTTCGGCATACGCCCCTCGAATGATTTCCTGCATGTGAGGTAGTTCGCCTCTTCGAGCTTTCGCGTGTGAACGCTCACATTGCCATCGGTCGTCTTCAGAATGTTTTTCAGCTCGTTGAATGTGAGGATTTGATTCACGGCCAGCGCGCTGACGATCGCCAGCCGCGTCTTTTCGTGAATCAGTCGATCGAAATCGGGGATCTTCGTCTCGACCGGTTGCCGGCGTGCCGTCGCTGTTTTAGCCACCGTAGCTCCTCGCGATGATGATGCCGAAGATGATGTGCAGGATACCGAACCCGGCCCCCAAGAGAATGTTTCCGAAGGGCAGCGAGACGAAACACGCGGCGATGCCGAGGATCATGAAGCAGATTCCCATGATGGGGACGGCGCGGATGGAGAACGCGCCGCTGCTGATGAACGACGCTCCGTATAACAGCAGCCACACCGCCGGAAGGGGCGCGAATGTGTTTGCGCGGATGAGCGTGACCGTAATGAGCGCCCCGGCGATCAGAGGCGCGCTGTACGAGATGAAGAAGCGCCGCGCCGGCGCCGCGATGAAGGAGACGTTTGCACTCCGCGCTTTTCGAAACATCGCGATCGCGGCAATGGTCATCGCAACCAGCGCTTCCGCCAGCCACGCCATCACCCACAGCCGCGGTTGAACGGCAAAGCGTGCCGCGTATACCGACGTCATGATCGCGGTCACACCGATGACGAACCCGCCCCAGCCCGGAATCGAAGTGAAGGCCGTGGCCCGCTCCATCGCATCGCGGATGTAACGGATGTTGTGCAGCGCGTGCTCGTGCAGCGCGGCGCGTTCGCTCACGACAGCATGGTAACGCTAGTGACGCCCCGCCGCGCGCCGGCGCGGACGGGCGATGAACTTGTCGAGGACGTTGCGTGTGATCTGCTGCGCCGCGGGACTGATCCAACCGCCCGGCGGGGCCGGCACTTCGCGCGTGCCGGTGTCATCGAGTCCGTACGCCCACTCCATCGAGCCCGTGCTGAATACGTACGCGCCGCTCGTCGCCTGGTAGATCGTCATGTCCGAGTAGTCGGTGATTCCGTTCTTGTTGAAGGGAGAGTGCGCCAGGCGGACCGTGTCCGGAGGAAAGGCGCTGAACGTCCGATCGACCTCGTAGCCGAGGAGTCCGGGAAGGTGATCACCTGGCTTGAGTCCCGTGTTCGAAAAGACCCAGTGCGATGTGTTCTCCACGACGATGTCACCGGTGACCGCGCCGTTGTGAAACGTCCACATGCTTCCCTTCAGCATCTCTTCCGGGAGATTCACCGGCGGATTGCGCCAGAGCGTCGTGACGAGATAGTCGTTGGTCGGGTCGCCATCCTTGGCGATCGGATCGCTCGACAGCGCGCTCTCTTTGTAACTGACGATCGTGCGGCTCGGCTGACCTTTCGAGTCAGACTCGAGACGAATCTGCCAGTAGCTCGTGTTGGACGAAAGAAATCCGATATTGACACCGCGATCGCGGGCGCGTTCGACGTTGCGGCGCATTTCGTACGACCAGTACTCGTCGTGCCCTGCCGATAGAAACGCGCGATGACGAAGGAGCATGTCGGGTTGCGCGTGCGTGTCGATGTTCGTGCAATAGGTCACGTCGTACCCTTCGCGCTCGAGGAAACGGATGGTCGGGTACTCCCAGCGCTGAAACTCCGTGACCCCTGCACCCGCGCCGTAAGGACGATTGAACGAGACCTTCACGGCCTGCGGTCCGGTGCTGTTGAACGGATAGAGCGACTTCCCGCCCCATCCGTTGTACGCGTTCATCGTCGTGACGCTCGACTGGAAGAGAAGATCGGACGCTCGCGCGTCGTCGCGAACCACGAAGATGATCCAGTTCTGTTGTCCACCAGGTTGCGCCGTCAGTTTCGCGACATAAACACCGCCCACCCAGTCCGTGGGAATCGTCATCGTGTACGGATCGGTCCACTGACATTCGATCAGACCGGTGACCGGATCGGGTGACGGGATCGGCTGAGTATGTCCGGCAATGTCGTCGGCATCGAAGACGCGTCTTGCCCCCAAACCGCCGTACCACCCCATGCGAAACACGTCGAGGTCGAAGCTCTGCGCGGTCGTCGAGACGTAGAAGCTGATCGATCCGCCGATGTTGACGCTCGTCAGCGAGGCGTAGCCTTCGATGTCGGTCGAGCGGCCGACGGCCAGCTTCCACGCCGATGTACCGGGGCGCGCGTTCTCATCCTGGATCGGGTTGCCGAGGACAGTGGAGGCGACGAGGATCGCCAGAATGAATGCGCGGCGCACCCTTGACGCCGGAGCAAACCAGATGCCCTAATGCCGTGCGCTGCGGCGCTTGTTCACCGAAGCGGCAAGTTGCACCGTGAGCATTGATTCATTGATGATCGTGCCGCTTGTCATCCGGATCTTCAATCGATACTGTCCCGGCGTGGCGTTCGCGTTCGGCGTCACTGTCAGAACCGCCGGCGCTCCCTCGCGCGCCGTCGCTGTCACGGTCATGCTGCCCGGGAAGGTTTCGATCTGCTGCACGACGACATCCGCGATCCCGCTGAAACCATTGATGGGCGTGATCGCGAAGTCGACCTGCGACGGCTGTCCCGCCTTCGCCGCGATCACCGTCGGTCCGGCGATGACGAAGCTTCCCGTCACCGGCGCCACGCCGCTCGACGATGAGTTGTGCAGGCGAGCTACGTCGCTCCAGATCGCTGGATCTTCGCCGCCGGCGCGCCAATGCGCGAAACCGCCGATGCCGGGATGCTTCGCCAGAATCGCGTCGATCTTCTTCGAGTAGCTCGAAGCGTCCTGGAAGTACACGGTGTGAGCGCTGTAGGTGAACGTGGCCTCGCCGTTCATGTCGTGCGCGACCTGCGCGCCCACGCGCTGCGCGAGCGCGATGGCATCGTTATAAACGAGATCCGTGGCGCTGGTCCCCTGCCAGTCGTAGCCGTACCAGGGAAGGCCCATGATGACTTTCTGCGCGGGCATCATTGCCTCTGCGTATGTCGCGATGTTGTCCAACCAGGTGAGCGGAGCGATCGCGCCCGCGGCGCTGCCGTTCCAATGGTTGTCGTAGGCCATGATCTTGACCGTATCCGCGGCCGCTCCGATCGCTCTCCAGTCCTGCGCGGCTGGACCGCGCCAGTTGTCGGCGTCGCTGCTCTTTGCATGAACGGTGACCGATAGCTTCTTGCCAGCGCCGTGAAGCTTCGTGGCCAGAAGCTGTACGAACGCGCTGAAGTTCCCACGAGCATCGGCGGTCATCGATTCGTAGTCGATGTCGATTCCCGCAAACGCGTTCTGCACCACGAGCTGCGTCACTGCCTCGGCGTGTTTCTCGCG
>DASXRT010000123.1:0-15830 GCA_036506455.1 Thermoanaerobaculia bacterium | reverse complement strand
AGTCCATTGCGAGTGACGTTTGCGACGTGGAGCTTGTGATCGCCTTCGGCGTGGACCTTGCCGGCTGCGTCTTCGTTGAGGAAGTAATCGGAGATCACAAGGCGCTTCTCGTCCTTCGTCAAACGCAGGTAGTGCGGGCCTGAGTTCGCGCCGAGGTCGAGGACGCTCAGCACTTTCGGCGAAGATGGTGTCGACGTGTCGAACATGACCACCTTTCCCGCCATGTTCATTGTGATGAAGAGCCGCCGGCCGTCGCTCGTCATGCGCATGAGCTGCGGCCATCCGCCGCTCGCGATCGTTTTGAAATCGTAGACCGCAGTCGCCGTCCCCTTCTTCGTGTCGATCAGATAAAGCTTGTCGTCCAGCATGCCCGCGGTGTACGCGCGTCCCCTGGAGTCGCCGGGGATGAGCTTCACGTCGATCGTGCCGCCGGCGCCGGGAATTGCAACCGTGCGCAGAATGGCGCGGCGCTTCAGATCCCACACTCGAACGCTTCCCCGCAGATCGAGATCTCCCGGTGTCGCCTGCAGAGTGCTCGTCGGGCAGATAAAGTCACTCGTCACCATGAGATTCTTCGCCGAGCGAATCGAGATCCCATGCGGATTGAACCCATCCTCGGGCGGATTCTTCGGATATTCGGCGACGATCTTCTGATCGGCGTCGAGCTCGACGACGCGGCCGGGTGCGTGCCCTCCTGCACCACCCATCATCGTGACCAGGAATCCGCCTCCCGCGAGCGGCTCGAAGTCGTCGGTGATCGACGACAGCGGCGCGTCGACCGACGAGACGAAGCTGGTGTTAGCCGGGTTCGAGACGTCGAAGAAGAAGATCTCTTTCTGGCTCTTGAGGACGCTGAGCAAACCACCCGCCGCCAGCACCTTCCCGTCGGTCGAGAGCCCGACGTGGTGAGGCTCGTTGCCGGTCGCACCTGCGCCGGTGACCGGCACGGTCCGGATCACCTTTCCGTAATCTGATGAATGCTCGTCGAAGTTGACGACAGCCAGGAAATCGGGATTGTTCCGCGATTGATCGCCGGCCCAGACGAAAAGGTGTTTCTCGGCGGCGCGGGCGGAGGAGATGGAAAGGAAGAGAAAAAGAGCGATCGCGTGTCTCATAGCGACAAGCTAGGGTGGTCGCGGCCTCGCCGTCCTGACGGAAAGTTGGTATTTTTCTCATCGAAACCTCATGTTCTACGAGTTCGGGCGGTTCCGTCTGGATGCCGACGCGCACGTTCTGTTCCGCGACGAGAAGCGGATCCCGCTGACGCCCAAGGCGGTCGACGTCCTCGTCACGCTCGTGGAGAATCGAGGAGCGCCTGTCGCGCGACAGGATCTCTTTGAGAAGGTATGGTCGGACGCGGTCGTCGAAGACGGCACGCTCTCCTCGCACATCTCCCTTCTCCGCAGAACTCTCGGGCCGCAGTTCATCGAGACGATCCCCAAGCGCGGTTACCGCTTTGTCGGAGCCGTCGAAGAGCGCAAAAGCGACTCGCGAGTATTGCTCGCAGTGCTGCCGTTCGAAAATCTCAGCGGCAGCAAGAAGCACGACTGTTTCAGCGATGGTCTGACCGAAGAGATGATCACGCAGCTCGGCCGGCTGAACCCGGAGCGCCTCGGCGTCATCGCCCGCACGTCGTCGATGACGTACAAGTCGACGGACAAGACCATCGAGCAGATCGGCCGCGAGCTCGGCGTCGCGTACGTGCTCGAAGGAAGCGCGCGGCGCGCGGGAAGCCGCGTGCGCATCAGCGCGCAGCTCATCAAGGTCAGCGATCAGACGCATGTCTGGGCCGAGAGCTACGAGGGGAGCGTCGAGGACATCCTCACGTTGCAGAGCAGGGTGTCTGTCGAGGTAGCGCGGCAGATTCAAGTCCGGCTGACTCGATCGGAGAATCCGAAGCCGGTCGTTCCTGCTGCGTATGAAGCCTATCTGAAGGGGCGATATCACTGGCATCGAAGAACGCAGCACGATCTCGAGGTGAGCATCCGTTGTTTCGAGGAAGCGGTCCAGAGCGACCCAGCCTATGCGCCTCCGTACGCGGGCATCGCCGACTCGTATCTCACGATGATGGATCACGGACGCATGCCCCAACACGATGCCACGACGAAAGCGAGAGCGGCGGTGCTGAAGGCGCTGCGACTCGATGAGCGTCTGGCCGAGGGGCACGCATCGCTGGCACATGCGGCGTTTCATGAATTCGATTGGCCGACGGCGGAGAGTGAATTCGTTCGCGCGATCGAGTTGAATCCGAACTATTCGAGCGCCCGTCACTACTACTCGAACTACCTCTGCGCGTTCCGAAGGTTCGATGAAGCGATCGCGCAAGCCGAGGAGGCGCGGCGACTGGATCCGGTCTCCGCGGTGGAGTATTCGAATCTCTCTTCGATCTTGTGGCTCGCCGGCCATAACGAGCGAGCGATCGAGCAGGCCAGGAAAATCATCGTCATGAATCCGAGCTTTCACCGGGCCTACCAGGACCTCGGCTGCGCCTATGCGCAGATGGGAAAGTTCGACGATGCGATCGAGTCGCTCGAGAAATCGATCTCGCTCGAGGGGCGCGTGCACGCGACGTTAGCCGCGCTTGCACACACATACGCATTGGCAGGAAAGACGGACGAGACCAGGAAGATCCTGCGAGAGCTCCAGGAGGCGGCGAAGATGGAATTCGTCTCCGCGTACAGCTTCGCCTTGATCTACACGGTGCTGGGGGAGATGGACGAAGCGTTCGCGTGGTTCGACAAGGCGTATGAGGAGCGTTCTCCCGCGCTTCCGTTTCTAAGAGCGAATCCGCGGTTTGCGTCGATGCGCGGCGATCCGCGATTCGAGAAGTTGGTCGAACGCGTGTTTGGCGCTTCGCTCAACGATCGGTGGCCAGCAGGGCCTTGACCGTGCGATCGACCGCTTCACGAAAGCTCCGCGCATTCAGCGCGGGAAAGCGGTAGATGTGCGGCTCGATGGCCGCGAAAAGATCACGCAGCCGCTTCGGATCCAGCAAACCGCGAGCGTACATTTCGCGAACGTCTGCGACGTCGCGCGCATGGCCGCGTTCGATCTTCGAAAGAGCCTGGCCATAGAAGTCATAATGATGAAATGACAGCGATCCTTCACGCGCGATGAACGGACTACGCTCTTCCCAACCCGGCAGCTCCGGGATGAAGTGCCCGGGAGACGCCAGCTCCACGTTGATCTCCAGCTCCTCTTTGAGTCGCGGGATGGCGCGCAGGATCTCGTCGGATTCCGGTTTGATCTCGAGATCGACGTCGATCGTACTGGCTCGCCAGTCGAGCAGAACGGCACTCGCTCCGCCGGTGAGGTAGACACGCGCCGGAGCGCGGGCGGCGCGGCCGAGCGCGCGCATGAAGCTCGTGAGCCTGTCGCGATCGACTAGGCCGCGCATTCTGCGGCGCGCTCGAAGCTCACCAGTTGCCGGATCAGGGCGTTGTAACGCGAGTGCGCTGAGTCGGGATCTTCGCGGGCCAGCAGAGCGTACAAGCGATGCTCCGGATCGTCCGCCGCCGAAGACGGAATCGGCACTCCGATCCGTGAGAGCCGTTCGGCTCCGATGAGCACGAGCAGAGCGGAAGCGCTCTCGCGTCCGGCTTCCAGATCGTCGAGCCCTTCGAGAATCAACTCGTATCCGGGCAGTCCCGCCAACTCCATGAGAATGAAGTATAGCTACACTTCGCTCGTGTCGAGGCGCAGCGCGGCCGCACTGTTCATCATCGTCGCGTTGCTGCATCTCGTTCCCGTCTGGTCGGTGAGTCACGTTCCGACGATGGACGGTCCGTCGCACACTTACAACTCCTGGATCCTGCATCAGCTCATCAGCGGCCGGTCGCCCTTTCTGGCGCAATATTTTTCGATCGACTGGCGGCCGTATCCCAACTGGCTCGGACACGCGTTCATGTCGGCGGCGATGACGGTCGTGTCGCCAGCGATCGCGGAGAAATTACTCTTCAGCGCGATTCTTCTCGTGTTCTTTACCGGCGCGTGGATGCTCGGAGGGCCGGCGTTCTCGTTCCTGGCCTTTCCACTCGCGTATCACCTGCTCCTGCAAAACGGCTTCTACAACTATTCGCTGGGCGTCGGGCTTTACGGAATCGCGGTCGCTGTCTGGTGGCGGAATCGCAACCGGATTCTGCTCAACGCGACGCTACTCCTCCTCTGCTACTTTGCGCACGTCGTTCCGGCCGTGATGGCCGTCGTGTCGATCGCGCTACTCTGGTTGCTGACTGATCGAAAGCCTCGCCAGTTGCTCGCGCTTGTTCCGGTCGCTTTCCTGTTTGCCTGGTTTGCGCTGCATCCGGTGCTCCGCATCGAGCGATGGAGTTGGGAGGGCGCGCTGCTGTGGTGGCCGCTGTGGAGACTTCCTCTGCTGATGACGTTCGATTCGCGACAGCTCTGGCTCGGCACAGGGTTGGCGATTCTCTATGTGATCCTCATCGTGGCGACACTGGTGCAGCGCCGCGAAGCCGATCTGTTTCTTCTTCTCACCGTTCTCTGCATCGTGATCTATCTCGCCATGCCGATCGGTGCGGGAGAAGGCCTGGTGATGAAAGCGCGGTTTCTCATCTTTCCGTATCTCGTGGCGCTGCGGTTTTTGCGGCTGCCCGAGAAACTCGGTGTCGCGATCGTCGTGATGATGGTCATCGTGTCGCTGGCGAATGTCGTCTTCATTCGGCGCGCGTGGCGTCGCGTCGATCGAGAGGTCACGCGCTTCGTGCAGCCGCTGCAGCAGATTCCTCCGCGCCACACGCTGCTGCCGCTCCTGTTCGAGCGGACATTCCCGCTGTCTCACGCGGTCGACTACGCGGCGATCGACCGCGAGCTCGTCGACTTCGACAATTACGAAGCGGCCCTCGGCGACTTCCCCGTGAAATTTCGCCCGGAGGTGCGCAGGCCAGCGATCTTCGCAATCGAGGCGTCGCCGGCGAGTATCGTCGCCGACGCCGATTTCATCTACACGTGGAAAGAGCCGCCCGGCTGGCGCGCACCGGCGCGGTATCGTCTGCTCGCGCAAGAAGGTGACGCGCGGCTCTATGGCCACTGAAATGCAGCCCGCGTTGGGGGTCAGGCCTTTGCTTCTTGGTTTTTTCTCCACGTGGTAGAAAAAAATGACGAAGTAAAGACCGGACTGTCCCCAAGTGATAGAAAAAATGACGAAGTCAAGAGCGGACCTCTTCAGGTGGTAGAAAAAACCAAGAAGCAAAGGCCTGACCCCCTATCTTGCCACCGCCGCCTCGACGATCTCCTTGATCATCTGCGTGTACGTGCGCTCGCTGCCCCGCGCGGCCATGGCGAACTCGGCGCCTTTTGTGAGCCACGGATTGGGATTCGCTTCGATCACGTAGATCGTGCCGTCTTTCGACAGGCGCATGTCGATGCGCCCGTAATCGCGTAGCTTCAGCGCGCGATACGTCGTCTTCGCCGCTTCCTGAAGTTTTTCCGTCGTCTTCTCGTCGAGATCCTCGGCCACCGCCGACTTCGTCACACGGTACGCCTCGCTGTCACGATCGAACTTCACCTCGCGCCCGGCGATCCTCGGCGTATCGGCAGGCAGCTTCGACAGATCGAGCTCGATCAGCGGCAACGCCTCCGGAGGATCGTTGCCGAGGATCGCCGCGTAGATTTCGCGGCCTTCGATGTACTCCTCGATCAGCACCGGTACGTCTTCGAACTGCTCGTGTAGATCATGGATGCGCTCCATCAATTCCTTGACTGAGTCGACGACCGAGTCGTTGCTGATCCCGATCGATCCATCTTCGGAGACCGGCTTGACGATCATCGGGAACTTGATGTCGTGCGCGTAATCGACGCGACCGCGGTGCACGACCATCGAGAACGGCGTCTGCAGCCCATGAAAGCCGATGATCTTCTTCGCCAGCGATTTGTCCTGCGCGAGAAGGAGACCGTGCGGACCGGAACCTGTGTATTTCGCTCCGATCAGTTCGAGGAAAGCGGGGATATGGAGGTCCTTGGCATCATCGCCGCCGTAGGAGTCGACGAGATTGAAGATGAGATCGACATCTTCCTTTGCGACAGCGAACAGCGACGCGTCGCGTCCGTCGAGCTGGATGTAGGACGGTTCGTATCCGAGCTTTTCCAGCGCGTCGTAGATCTGCTCGCGATCGAGCTTCGGCCGCTTCCGCCGCCGCCCCGACTCGATGTCCTGGTTCTCGCCGGGATACTCCTCGGTATCCTCGCGCTGCTCGTATAGAACGCCGATCTTCATGCCCCCACCTCACCCTTTTTCTTCGGCATCCGCCGGGCCGTGAAGAAACTCATCGCCAGAGTCGTCGTGTAGACCGTCAACTCGACGATCTGCTCGCGCTCGCGTTTGCTCTCTACAACAAGACCGAGCTCATCTACCTTCCTGGCGATCGCCTCCACCAATGTTTTGACCAGTGGACGGCGCACACCGGTCCAGTAACTGACCTTGTCGATGATCTCCTTTCGATGCTCGTTGACGACATCGACCGCCTTGCGATGTTTGTCGCCGTCGGTCTGATCGGGATGGAGAAAGATGTCGTCGAGATCGGCGTCGAGCGCGAGATCGGAAATCGCCTGCGAGTGATCGCGCGTGCGGTTTCGATAGAACTCTTCGATCGTCTCTTCCATGTCCTCGACCGTGAAGTCGGTGTCGCCGAGCGGACGAAGAGGCGGTTGCGGACCAAACTCGCGGCAGACGCGATCGACGTACTGCAGCTTCTTCACCGCCGGCCAGTTCTTGTATTTCTCGCGCCACTTCGATCGCGGCGTGAGCCACACCGCGAACGTCTCCGCGAAATCTTCATCAGGATGTTTTTGCGCGTACCACCCTTCGAGATGGCGCACGTAGTTCCGCGAGAAGGGGACGAAGCTGTAATGATCGCGATACGGCCGGCGAAACGGTCCGAAGATCTCGCGCCATTCGTCGGTCTTGTAAAGCTCGTACGCGTAGTTGAATGCGTGCCCGGCCTCGTGGCGCATGTACCTCATGATCTCGAGCTCGTTCTCGAGATCGTTGACCGCGCTCTCGACCGCGGCGACGCGTGGGTCAGCCAGGTAAAACGGCACACCGATCACCGGCTCCTCGGACGGGCATCCCCACTCACTGGTCAGATAGAAGGCGGGGCGGAAGTGCTGCAGCCCCTTCGCTTCCAGCTCCTTGAAAAGCTGCTGGACGTAGTGTTCGACTGGCGATCCCTCGAGCTTGAGCTTCAGTTCCTTGATCGGAACCGGCAGCAGATCGTGGACGTCGCCGGGGGTTTTCTCGAACATTGGCTTGGAATTAAGTCTATCTGGACTGCGGCGGCGGCACTCCAGGGGAATGACTCATCCTTTATTATTAGTTACAATTCCAACAACGTCCCAAGGTCTTGATGAAGCGACTGATTTTTGCGACTCTGTCCGCCGCTTCGCTCTTTGTTTCGAGCGACTTGCGCGCAGCGTGCGCCGCCGCCCCGGCGAAGGCACTCGTATCTTCGCTGCTGAGCCAGGCGCCCGGGCTCCGCGCCGACATATTGCGACTCGCACTCGACGCGTCCGACTGCGCTGCAAAACGCGGACTCGTGAGGCGGCGCAATCTACTGACCGTCATCGACTACTCGCTGCCCTCGTCGCAGCCGCGTCTCTTCGTCTTCGACCTGTACACGCGCAAGGTGCTCTTCCGCGAGCTGGTCGCGCACGGCAAGAGCTCCGGCGGCAACGTCGCCAACTTCTTCTCCAATAGTCCGGGCAGTCTCGCCAGCAGCCTCGGACTCTTCGTCACCGAGGATACGTACGTCGGACACAATGGATACTCGCTGCGGCTGCGCGGACTCGAGGAAGGCGTCAACGACATGGCGCTCGATCGCGCGATCGTGATGCACGGCGCGTATTACGTGAGCACCGAAGCAGTGAAGGTTCTCGGCCGCCTCGGGCGGAGCTGGGGATGCCCGGCCGTGCGATCGACGATCGCGCACAAGCTGATCGACACGCTGCGCGGCGGTAGCGCCATTTTCGCGTACTACCCCGAAAAGAGCTGGCTGGCCCGCTCCGAATATCTGCCGCACGTGTAGCGACAATACCGGCACGCGCCGCGCATTCATAAACGGCTCCATGCCGCGAGAAGCGCGCCCGATCCGCCTCCAGGTTCTGCGCATCCTGCCGATCGTAGTCATCCTCGGTCTGCTCGTTCACGTTCTTCTTCCTCGTCTCGACACGATCGAAGACTCGCTGAAGACGATTCGCACGCTCGCGCCGTGGGCGATGGCCTGGGCTCTCATCTGCGAGGCGTTGAGTTACATCGCGAACGGAGCGCTGCTTCAGTCGATCATTCACATCGCCGGCGAGCGCGTCACGCTGCGGCGTTCGGTGGCCATCGAGATCGGCGCGGGGACGGTGGCTCTCGTCGCCGCCGGCGCGCTCGGATTCGGCGCCGCGATCTACAAATGGACGCGGAACGCTGGCATCTCGACCGAAGGAGCCATGCTGGCGAGCTGGCTCCCGTCGTTGTTCGACACGATGACGCTGGTCCTCTTCGCGCTCATGAGCGCGGTGGAATTGCTCATCTTTCATCAGCTTTCGCGCCCGACGATGATCGCGCTGGTGATCGTCGTCTCGATCCTGACGGCACTCATCATCGCGGTCATCGCCTTGCTCGTGCGCAACGACTGGTTGATGGCAGTGGCCGCTCGCGCGGCACGAACGCTCGCGCGCACTTTTCCGGAGGCGGACGAGTCGATCATCATGGATGCCGCGGATCGCGCGGCGCGAACGTGGCAGATGATGCGTAACGGCGCGTGGGTGCGGCCGGCGATCTGCTCCTTTCTCGTGCTCACGTTCGACCTCCTCTGTCTGCGGTATGCCTTCCTGGCCGTGGGACAGCATCTATATCTCTCGCTGCTCCTTGCTGGTTATGGCGTGCCGATCCTTCTCGGCCGCGCCAGCTTTCTGCCGGGCGGCATTGCGGTGATCGAGGTGGCGATGGCCGCGATCTTCGGCGGGCTCGGCGTTATGAGTGACGTCGCGGTCGTCGGCGTCCTGACTTATCGGTTGATCTCGTTCTGGCTGCCGACCGCGGCGGGTATCCCGATCGCCATCACGCTGCAGGCGCGGAAACGGGCAGGCACAGGCGTTGCTGCCGCATAAGGTGAAAGGAGTCTGTTGTGAATCGAAGGATATCGGTGCTTGCAGTGTTTCTTGTGCTTTTCGGGTTGAGCTGCGGATCGATCAACCGCGTGACGCCGTCCAACATGGATGCAAAGGCGATGGAGGCGGACGTCCGCGGCAAGATCGCCGAGGCAGTGCCTGAGAAGACGTTTGCGGTGGAGGTCGAGGTTGACAACCACGCCGTGGTCACGCTCAGCGGCCATGCGAAGAGTCAATCGGATATCGACAAGATCGTCTCCGCCGCCAAGAGCGTCAACGGCGTGAAGCGCGTCATCAATCGCATCCACATCGGGTGATCTACTGGAGTGCGGCGGCCATGCCGCCGCTCTCCGGTTACACTGTTGTCGATGCCCGACGGCCCCGTTCTGGACGTACTGCGCCGAACGTGGGGCTTTGAGTCTCTGCGCCCGCTGCAGGAACGAGCCATCGAGGCCGTTCTGGCGCGACGAGATTCGCTCGTCGTCATGCCTACGGGCGGTGGAAAATCGCTCTGTTATCAGTTGCCGCCTCTACTCACGGGAGATTTGACGGTTGTCGTGTCGCCGCTCATCTCCCTGATGAAAGATCAGGTCGACACGCTCCGCGACCTGGGCGTCGAGGCGCGGCAGGTCAACAGCACGACGTCGGCGGAGGAAAAGCGCGAGCTGGTGCGGCTCGCACGCGCGCGACGCTTGCGCCTTCTCTTCGTCTCGCCGGAGCGGATGGCCATCGATCGATTTCAGGAATTTCTCTCATCTCTCGGCGTGCGCACGTTTGCGATCGACGAAGCACATTGCATCAGCCACTGGGGTCATGACTTTCGTCCGGAGTATCGCCAGCTCGGCGACTTGCGTCAGAAGTTTCCCGACGCGACGCTGCACGCGTACACCGCGACAGCGACCGCCGCAGTGCGGCGCGATATCGCCACACAGCTCCGCCTGGCCAATCCGGAGATCCTCGTCGGAACGTTCGATCGCAGCAATCTCTCGTACCGCGTTCTGCCGCGCGTCGAGCCGCTGAAGCAGACGCTCGAGGCCATCGAGCGTCATGACGGCGAAGCGGGAATCATCTACTGCATCCGGAAGAGAGATGTCGACGATCTGACGGCATCGTTGCGCAAGCGTGGGATCGACGCACGGCCCTACCACGCCGGTCTCTCGAAGGAAGACCGCACGTCGACGCAGGAAGCGTTTGCCAGCGAGAAATGCAACCTCGTCGTCGCGACGGTTGCATTCGGGATGGGCATCGATCGCTCGAACATCCGCTTCGTGCTGCACACCGGTCTGCCGAAATCGATCGAGCACTATCAGCAGGAAACGGGACGCGCCGGCCGCGACGGACTGGAAGCGGATTGCGTGCTGCTCTACTCCGCGGCCGACGTGCTGCTGTGGAAATCGATCATCCAGCGCCCTGAGGGGCCAGATCCGGAGTACATCCGCAGCTCGCTGCGCCAGATCGACGAGATCGATCGATACGCGCGCGGTGCCGTCTGCCGGCATCGCGCCCTCGTCAACTACTTTGGTGAAGATTACGCATCGCGAAACTGCGCGGCCTGCGATCTCTGTCTCGGCGACGTCGAAGAAGTCGCTGACGCAACGATCATCGCGCAGAAGATTCTCTCGTGCATCGTGCGCACGGAGCAGCGGTTCGGCGCCGGACACGTCATCTCCGTCCTTCGTGGCGAGACAACGGATCGCGTTCGTTCGCTCGGCCACGACCGGCTCAGCACGTTCGGACTCCTCTCCGCGCATGGACAATCGGAGTTACGCGACTGGATCTATCAGCTCATCGGTCACGGTCTGCTGTCGCAGGACGGCGATCGCTATCCGGTGCTCAAGCTGACCGAAGCATCGCGACGAGTGCTGCGCGGCGAAGAGACCGTGCGCCTCGTGGAGATCGCGCGGCAAGAGCGGCGGAAGAAATCGAAAGCGTCGATCGAATCGTGGGAAGGAGTGGACGAGGCTTTGTTCGAGTCGCTCCGCAAGTTCCGACGCGAGCTCGCCTCCGCCCGCGGCGTGCCCCCATACATCATCCTCGGCGACCGCTCGCTCCGCGACGTCGCGCGCCTGCGTCCGCAGACTCTGACCGAGCTGCGCGACGTATACGGTATCGGCGACAAGAAGCTCGCGGATCTCGGAGAAAAGATCCTCTCAGTCGTCCTGGAGTGCGGCGGCTCGCCGCCGCCTTGAGCGAATGGCGGCGGCAAGCCGCTGCACTCCAAGATATCCTCTCGCGCCATGAGAAAGACTCTGGCGTTGATCGCTCTGCTCTCGGCAACGGCGTACGCGGAGGTGAACCCTCCGTACGCACCGAATCGGACTGAAGGCGAAGGTCCTTTCCAGCGGCTGATCATCCGCGGCACAACATTGATTGATGGGACGGGCGCGCCGCCGATCGGCCCGGTCGATATCGTCATCGAAGGGAATCGCATCCGCGATGTGAGGAGTGTGGGTTTCCCGAAGGTGCCGATCAAACCGGAGAATCGGCCGAAGGACGCGACGAAAGAGATCGACGCCACCGGCTTGTACGTGCTGCCCGGCTTCATCGATCTTCACGGTCACGCCGGCGGAAAAGAACAGGGGACGACGGCGGAATACGTCTTCAAGCTCTGGATGGCGCACGGCGTGACGACCGTGCGCGAGCCGGGTTGCGGCAACGGCGTCGACTGGTGCATCCACGAGCGCGATCGCAGCGCGCGCAATGAGATCGTCGCGCCGCGCATCGTCCCCTACCTGATGACGCTGCGCGGAAATTGGGACGGCGGGCCGATCGATTCGCCGGAGCAGGCGCGCAAGTTCGCGCAGTACGCGAAGCAGAAGGGGATGGACGGGCTCAAGGTGTTCGCCGGCGGCGACAACATCTTCGATCCCGAGATCCTGTCCGCCCTTCTCGACGAAGCGCGCAAGCTCGGACTGGGGAGCACGACGCATCTGTCGCAGATGGGCGTGGCGCGCACGAACATCCTCGACGCCGCGCGCATGGGTATGCGCGGCATGGAGCATTGGTACGGTCTGCCGGAATCGCTCTTCGTCGCGCGCACGGTCCAGGACTTCCCGATGAGCTACAACTACAACGATGAACAATTTCGCTTCGGCGAAGCGGGACGTCTGTGGAAGCAGGCCGCACCGCCGGGATCGGAGAAGTGGAACGCGGTCATCGATGAATTGATCAAGCTGCATTTCAATATCGATCCGACGCTGACGATTTACGAAGCGAGCCGCGATCTGATGCGCACGATGCGCGCGGAGTGGCACGACAAGTACACGCTGCCATCGCTCTGGAAGTGGTACCAGCCCAGCCGCGCCGCGCATGGAGCGTTCTGGTACGACTGGACGACGCAGGACGAGATCGAATGGAAGAACAACTACCGCATCTGGATGCAGTTTCTGAACGACTACAAGAATCATGGAGGTCACGTCACGACCGGCTCCGACTCCGGATGGATCTTCAAGCTCTACGGCTTCGATTACATCCGCGAGCTGGAACTGCTGCAGGAAGCCGGATTTCATCCGCTGGAAGTGATTCGCTCCGCGACGATGTGGGGCGCCGAAGCGCTCAATCGTTCCGACATCGGAGTGGTGAGACCGGGCAAGCTCGCCGATCTCGTCTTCGTTGATCAGAATCCGATCGCGAACCTGAAAGTGCTCTACGGGACCGGATGGATTCGCGTGAATGACTCAACCGGCGCCGTCGAGCGCGCCGGCGGAATCAAGTACGTGATGAAGGATGGGATCCTGTACGACGCGAAGAAACTCCTCCGCGACGTGGAGACCATCGTCGCGGACGCAAAGAAATGACACCCGAGCGTCCTTCTCCCCGCAATCGGGGAGAAGGACTCTCGATGGACTACCGCACGTTCACATCGCGCACAAGAAAGATTCTGCGCGCCAGGTAACTCGAGACACCGAGGTTGTCGACCTGAGCGTCGATGACATCGCCGCGCTCCAATCCGGAGATCGGATAAAGCTGGCCCTGAACGTCGATCTGCGTGTTCGGATCGTACTGGATCGTGATCGTTCCGCTCGTCGTATTCCGGTTGAAACCGGTGAACGTTGGCGAATCGAGCTGGATCGTGTGGTTGTAGGTGTCAACCGACCGAACCGTTCCGCGGATCGTCGATGTCACACTGCTCGTCGGTGATCCGCTCACGCTGCGGGTCACTGTGATGTCCTGCGCCAGCACGCGGCCGCCGCCGAGGTCCTGGGTGTGGATGTCGATCTGGTCGCCGGCTTCGATGTCCGCAGGCTTGTACGATTGGCCGTTGTAGTACACCGGCGTGTTCATGTTGTATTCGACCGTGATGGACGAGCCATAACCACGATCGATCGACATCGTGTGGTTGTATGAATCGATCGAACGGACTGTGCCGTGAATGATCGAGCCATACGTAGTGCCGGTGCCGCCGCTGGTGCGGACATTCGAAAGAACCGACATCGACGTAGCGATGAGGTTGTTTCCCGACTGCTTCACCACGACGTCAACCTGGTCTCCGCGCTCGAGATCCTCAGGGCGGTATGTCTGCCCCTGATATTGGACCGATGTCTGATTGTCGTAATAGACGCGGACCGCGTTGCCGCTGCTGCCGCCGCTCGACAGCATCGAGGGGTTGTAACCGCTGGTGTTGGTTAGATAAATCGAATGATTGCTGAGGTCGACGGAATCGACAGTGCCGCGAATCTCATTCGTCGCGGTGCGATTGCTGCCGCCGCCGAAGATGTCGCCGATGTTGCCGCCTGACGAGCCGCACGCCGCCAGTAGCAAGAGGGCGATTGCCGCTGCTGCCAGAGTCTTGTATTGACTGTTCATAGTCGTTCTCCCGGGAATGAAAAGAGCAGAAAGCGTGCCCCGCGAGAACGCACATAGAATGGTTGACCACGCATGTTTTCGGGCGCAATACCTCAGCATCCGGTCAAGACCACCGATCAACCGTTCTCATCACTCGGTCTGAGCGCGTCCATTCTCGAAGTGTTGCGCAAGATCGAATTCGAGCATCCGACTCCGATTCAGGCGGCGGTGATCCCTCTGGCGCTTTCGGGGCGCGACATCATCGGTCTCGCACAGACGGGCTCCGGGAAAACGGCGGCGTTCGCTTTGCCGCTCGCCGAGCGGCTGACTCACGGCCGCGGCGTGCGCGGACTGATCCTTTCGCCGACGCGTGAGATCGCGTTGCAGACAAAAGCGTTCCTCGACGTCTTCGGCGTCGACCACAATCTGAATACCGCGTGCGTCATCGGCGGCGTCAAGATGAAGCCGCAGATCGACGCGCTCCGAAGCGTGCCGGACATCGTGGTCGCGACGCCGGGCCGCCTGCTCGACCACGTGCGCCAGCGTCACGTGAAGCTCGACGCCATCGAAGAGCTCGTCCTCGACGAAGCCGATCACATGCTCGACCTCGGATTTCTGCCGCAGATTCGCGATGTGCTGCGACGGCTGCCCCGCGAGCGCCACACCATGATGTTCTCCGCGACGATGCCGTCGTCGGTGGAGATGATCGCGAACGAATTCATGCGCGATCCGCAGCGCATCGATATCACGCCGGAAGGCGGCGCCGCGGAAGGCATCACGCACCGGCTGTATCTCGTGAAGCCCGAAGACAAGCGCAACGCGCTGGTCGCGCTGCTCAATGAAGAGCTGGGCAGCACGCTCGTCTTCGTGCGCAGGAAGATCGACGCGGAGTGGCTCTACCACATCCTGCAGCGGAAGGGACATCCGGTCTCGCGTATTCACGCCGATCGATCGCAGGGCAAGCGCGTGCAGGCGCTCAGCGGGTTCCGCCAGGGAGAGCATCGCATCCTCGTCGCCACCGACATCGCCGGCCGCGGCATCGACATCCCCGGCATCACGCACGTGATCAACTTCGATATTCCGGAGAACGCCGACGACTACGTGCATCGCGGCGGACGCACCGCGCGCGGCGCGGCACTCGGCATCGTCTCGACGATCGCCACGTGGCAAGACCTCCCGATGGTCGCTCAGATCGAAGCGGTCCTCGGCGAGAAGATCCCGCGATGTACCGTGCCCGGTGTTGAGCCCTGGGTCGAAATGGAGAAGACAGCGGCGCGTCGGAGAACCCGCGTTTGATCGCCTTGGAGTGCGGTGCCTTGGCACCGCCTTCGAAAGCGGCGGCAAGCCGCCGCACTCCAAGACTCAGTGACGCCAATCGGACGAGGGCTCGCTTCGATTTTCTTTTCCCCGTCGGAGCCTTGGAGTGCACCGCCTTCGAAAGCGGCGGCAAGCCGCCGCACTCCAAGGGACTTCAGTCGGGATCATCGAGCATGAACCCGGTGACGCCAATCGGAACGATGCCTTCCTTCGGCGTCGATCCGCGACGGCGGCTCTCTTCGATTTTCTTTTCGCCGCCGGCGTCGACAGGCGTCACGCGCGTCGTCATCTGCGCGCGGGCGCTGGCGAGGTAGACCTTCACGCCTTTCTCGGCGTAGATCTGCGCGATCTGCAGTTCATCGGCGTCGATGACGATGTAGTCGTCGATGCGGGTCGAGTAGATGGCGAATTTTCCGTTCGCCTGCCGGTCGATGCGCCAGGCCATCGCTCAGATTATGGCTGAGGTCACCAGAAACGTTTTGCGCAATCACGCCACATATATTGGTGACACCACATCTATTGATGAGCCGACTTATGGAGTCGGTATTTTTCGCGCTCGTCAGCATAGTTATTGTTCCACCTCTGCTGGCGGCCGGCCCGCTGTTCCCCACGCCGCT